>CAZZHF010000094.1:0-9950 GCA_964653545.1 uncultured Gammaproteobacteria bacterium
GTTCAAGAAGGAGGAGTTCGGGCTGGTCGAGGTGCCGCGCGTGGACACCTACAACGGTATGATTTTTGGCAGCTTCAACCCGGACGTCGAGCCACTCCTGGACCACCTTGGGGTGGCGGTGGAGTACATGCAGTTCTGCACTCACGGAGATCATGCGCCATTGGAGGTGGTGGACAAGTACTGCTATGACATCGGCGCCAACTGGAAGCTGCTGATCGACAACACCATGGACGGCTACCACGTGCCGTTCGTGCACGGTGCGATGTTCGAGGCCTTCGGCGTCACGGACGATCAGTTCAACCTTGGCGGTTCGCTGCGTACGCTGAGCTATCACGGCGCCATCGACTGGCCCGAGAACCGGCCCATGGGCGAGCGCAAAGCCAACCGCTACATGGCGATCTTTCCGAACATTACTGTGCACTACAACGCCAGTGGCGACATGCACGCCATCCGCCAGATTGAGCCGTTGGCTGTCGACCGGATGCAGGTGACTATGTGGCTGCTCGCGCCGCGTCCGTCGGAGCGGGCGATGAATGAACGCCGTGCGCAGCAGTTCACTATCACCTGGGGGCCGGGCGGCCTGTTTGGCGCTGATGATGCGCGCCAGCTCGAATGGGTGCAGCAGGGCATGGCAGCGGACTGCGACGCCCCGGTGCTGGCGGCCCGTTCGCTCGACACGGGCGATGTGGGTGACTACAACGGCGAGCAGTCCATGCGTGGCTTTCGCAGAGGATGGAACCACTATATGGGGACCGGCGGATGAGCGCTTCGGCTTTGTTGCACCGCTATGCCCAGGCACTCGATACCTTTGATTTCAATTCAGTGCTGGAGATGTTCACCGACGATGCCGAGTACCGGGTGCAGATGCGCGCCAACTTCGAACGTAACGGTGTGCTACATCTCGTGCGAGACAATCGCCAGGCGCTGCGCCTGCGGTGCGTGACCCATCCACCCGCCCAGTTGCCCAAAAGTCGCCATGTGCTGGGTGAAGTAGCAGTCAGCGCCGACGGCAGTGAGGCGCGCGCCAGCTTCTCGGTGGAACAGGACGGCAAGCCAACCTTCGTTGGCGAGTACCGGGCCCGGCTGGCCCCTGGCGAGCCAGCTCGGTTTGCACAGCTCATGGCGGTGGTGGACGGCAACAGCTGCCCGGCCCAGATCATGGTGCCGATTTGAGAACCCCCGGGCCGTAAGTTAGCCACGCCCTGCCCGTCGTGACTCCCGAACGCCGGCCCGGCCCCTGCGCATCGCCTGGAAATGCTAACGGGACTCCTGGTTTCGGTCTGGGCCAACGCGCCAAGTCACAGTGCGCTTGGAAAACAGGCTATCCGCCGAATGCCGAGCAGTTCAATCCAGGGCAACCTGAACGCGGTCAATCCCGTGGAAGCGGGAAGCCTGGCTACAGCCGATTACGGGCTAAAAACAATCTATTGGGAACACATGCGAGCGATCCCGTACCTGAAACCAAGCTCACAGAGGATTACGGAACGTGGAGACTTCCCTGTTGCTCGATGGCACCGGCGCGAAGAGCGTCAGCGAGCTCATCGAAGACGCACCGCTCGGCTCGATACATTGGTGGACCTTGTTTTTCTGCGCGTCAGTGGCTGCGCTGGATGGCTTCGATATTCTTGTCATGGCGTTCGTCGCGCCGGTGTTGGTTAAGCAATGGGGTTTGGACGCCCAACACATTGGTTTCTTGCTTGGTGCGGCGCCCATCGGTATGGCACTGGGTGCGGCGACCATCGCCCCCTTGGCGGACACGGTAGGGCGCAAGTACGTGTTGATGCTAGCGTGTGGATTGGCCGGAATCGGAACGCTCGGATCGGCTTTCACTGCCAGTTTTTGGCCCTTGGGAGCCACGCGATTCGTCACTGGATTGGGAATTGGTGCGGCATTGCCGACCCTGACTACGTTGACATCGGAGATTTCTCCCGATCGATGGCGCAACCTTTTTATTAGCATCGTTACGAATGGCTATAGTGTAGGAACTATAGTCGGCGCAGTAGTCGCGGGCGGTGTCATTCACATTTGGGGATGGCAGGGTTTGTTCTGGATTGGCGGACTGGGGCCGTTGTTATTGATCCCTTTTCTGTGGGTATTTCTTCCTGAGTCACCGTATTACTACGCAGCTAGTCGAACGGCCGCGGCGCGGATAAAGCTGACCAAGGCGATCGAAAAGCTCTCCCAAAAGCCGGTTGTGCTTCGCTTCGAGGACAGTCGGATATCGACTGGGGGGCGGGCTTTGGCCGTTGGAGAGCTACTGACCGGCAAACTCAGAAGAGCGACACTGATGTCGTGGATTGCTTTCTTTTGCTCTTTCTTCGTTGTTTATTTCATTTTCCAGTGGATACCCACCATTGTCCATGACGCCGGCTACAGTCTTGAGACTGCATTTCGGGCGAGTCTAGTTGCCAGCATTGGGGGGATGTTAGGTCCTTTTGCTGTCGCGGGATTGTCAGGTTGGATAAATTTGCAACGTTGCATTACCATTTTTTTTGTCGTCGCCGGCCTCTGCACAGCGTTAATAGGAGTGGTGGGACAATCTCTTCCCCTCATATTGACCCTGATTTTTATGGCCAGTTTCTTTGCCTTGGGTGCTGAGATGGGGTTATTCATGTTTACGGCCCGTTTGTACCCTACTCGTGCACGTGCCGGCGGCGTCGGATGGGCACTGGGGGTAGGTCGTTTGGGAGCTATTTTTGGCCCAGTTGTTGGTGGGATTCTGATTGGCATTGGCTGGGGTTTCCCTCTATATTTCCCGCTGTTCGGCGCCGTCCTTCTTTTTGCTGCATTCGCTATCCATAACTCCAGATTCCATGGCGATTCGTTTGCTGGTTAACCACGATTATTGCTTTAACGTTGAAGGGGTGGGTGTTGGGTTTTCTCATCGCGAAGATTCGGTTGGATATTGAAGAGGTTGTTTTCTGGTCTGGAATCGATTCTGTCTGTTAATAAAGGTATAAGTGTTTGGATAAATGGAGGAGCTCATGGATGACGTAGTTATCGGGTCAAATTACCCGGAAATCACTGGCAATGCCGTTTTTCTTGACGAGGAGATATACGCCCGCCACGGCCTGCGGGTGGAGTTGATGAATCCGCCGGCGGAGGGCATTTCGCTGATCGACGCGATGACCAACGGCAGAGCGCATTTCACGCACCTGTTGTCCCATCCCATCCTCGCCGCTGTCCAGGGGCTGGGACTCAAGTATCTGGCCTCGTATCAGGACGAGGGCTTTGAAGTTATTGCTCGCCCAGACATCAGCTGCCTCAAGGATCTTGAAGGCAAGAAGGTTTCATTTGCCACTCCAATGATGAACAAGAACTTCTTTTTTGCCTTCCAGCGTGCCGGTGGCGACGTGAGCAAGATCACGCCGGCCGGGTATGGCGGCGTGGTTCACCAGAAGGTCATGGGTATCAGCATGTCGGACCTGGACTACCTTCGCGATGGCCGCATCGACGCCATGGCGCTGCTGCCACCGATGAGTTCGGCCGCCTTGATGGAGGGTTTTCACAGCATATTTCGCCACGGCGATGTGTTCCCGACGCCGGTGTTTGGCCTGATGACGCGCGACAGTCTCCTCCGCGATCAACGCGATCTGGTTGAGCGCATGGTGCGCGCGCTCGATGAATCGGTGCGAGCCTTTCTGTCCGACCGGGCATATGGCATTGATCTGATAGAGCGTTTGAGTACGCCCGCGGCAGTGGCGCCAGTCGCCTACGATATGTCGCGCGGCTACATGCACCCGCTGCGTCCGGTCAGCGACGGCGTGCAGCGCGAATGGATCGAGAACGAAAAGCAGCTCGAGAAAATCGACGCCGCCGTGCCGGTTGGCCAAGTGTTTGATTTTTCCATTATCCGATCCATGGAATAGGAGACCCCGATGCCTACATCCGTATGGTTCGCTACCGCTCATCTGCAACTCACGGCAAACATCGCGCTGCAAAACCCCGAGCCGTTTGCCGCCGAAGGCTTCGAGACGCACGTCATGTGTCCCGGTGCCGGTCAGTTCATTGTCAACGCCATGCTTCAGGGTCGCGCCGAGTACTGCAACGTTTTGGCGGTGCCGCTGATGCGCGCGGTGCAGGGGCAGGGCCTGAAATTCATCTGCTCGTACCAGCCCACCGGCTGGGAGCTATGGGCCAGTCAGAACGTTGCCAGTCTCAAGGACATGGCTGGCAAGCGTATGGGCCCAACGTCGCCAATGGCACGCAGTTACCTGGATGACGGGCTGCGTGAAGCCGGTGTAGATCCTGCCAGCGTGCTGGATGGACCGCCAATCAACCTTGATGGCAGCGGAGCGGAGCAGATGCGTCAGGGCGTTGTCGACGCCGCCATTCTCATGCCTCCCGTCACCGAGATGGCAGCGGCATTGGGTATGCACTGCCTCGCCAATCTCGGACAGTGGGGTCAACCGGTGGCCTACGGCCTGATGACCACCGATAGCATGCTGGCATCGCGGCGCGACGAGGTGGTGCGTTTTGTGCGGGCACTGCTGACCAGCGTGCGCGCCCTGCAGGCTGACCGACAGCTCGCGCTGGCGCTGACCCGCATCCAGGGCTTGCCAGAGCAGTTCGTGGCCGGGACAGTCGATCGCACCCTGCCGCAGCTGGACGCCGACGGCTACCTGTCGGAGGCTACGCAGCGGCGTTGGATCGATACCGCAGCGCGTTTTCTGGGCCTGGCTGAGGATATCCCGACTGGCCGTGTGTTTGATTTCAGCGTGCTTGACGACGCCCACCGCGGCGCGTGATGCATCATCGTACTTATAAATTATCCGTAAATTATGGTTACTGGGAGTTTTACTTTGCGGAACGCGATGATGGCAGCGGCGATGTGGTTGAGTGCGACGAAGCTGCGTTCGAGTTTTTCATACCGCGCGGGCAGCGTGCGAAAGCGATTGAGCCAGCTGTGGCAAACCTCGACCATCCAGCGCCACGCCTTCTTGGTCGGGCCGGGTCGCGCCGCTTGGCATCGGTTTGCGTGTTTCGATCAACGACGTGGGGAATGTAGCCGTGGCCCTCGATGATCCCCAAGGCAGGTCGTCCTCGGTAACCGGCGTCGGCGCACAGGTGCTTGCTGCGCCGTGTGCTTGGCATCTTGCGCTTGACCATGATGGCCTGCACAGCGGCATCGCGTTGCGTGACGTCATGCGCATTCGCTCCTGTCACGACGAGCGACAACGGGACGCCACGCCCGTCCACCAGCAGGTGGCGCTTGCTCCCCCTTTTTTTTTCGATCGGTCGGGTTGCGCCCGACCGCCTTTTGCGTCAATGGGGCCTTGAACATGGCCCCATCAATATTCTGCCATCGCCAGGCGATGCCCTCCATCGGCTCGCACTCGGCAAGCCCGGCCTTCCACAGGGCCTCGAATACGCCCGCAGCCTCCCACTCCAGAAAGCGCTTGTGCACCGCGCTTGCACTGCCAAAGCGTTCCTTGGGCAGTGCCTTCCATTGGCAGCCCGTGCGCAGAACGTACATCACAGCCTCGAACACTTGTCGCGCCGGCTTGGGGGGGCGTCCCGCTCCCGCCTTGCGCACATACGCCTTGTCGCTGCTGCGCTCTCGCACCGGTATCAACGGTTCGACCCGGCGCCAGAACGCATCACTCACCTCCCACGATTCGACCCGCTTGCGTGTAACCATGCATTCGCTCCGACGCCGCTTGGAATGCGGCTCAGGGTGGTAGTTTACTATTTACGGATAAGTTCTTAACCTGTCACCTTAAATCAGGAGTTCAGATGGAAATCTTCAAGCTGACCGACGCGCAAAAGGGCATCGTCGCCAAAATTGACAAGATGGCCGAGGAGCGCTTCGCACCGCGCGCAGCTAAGTACGACGCCGAGGCCGGCGTGCCGGTGGACGATCTGAAGGATCTGCATGCCGAAGGGCTTCTGCTGGCGTGCGCGGACAAGAAGTGGGGTGGTTTGGGCTACGGTGTGCATCAAGACGATCCGATGTGCTTTTTCCTGACCATCGAGCGTATCGCGCGCATCAACCCCGGCACCGCGCACGACTTCCAGGTCCACAACAACTGTGTGCAGATGATCTGTGATCTGGGTCAGGAGGAGATGATTCCGAAGTTTCTGGAGCCCACGCGGCTGCGGGGCAAGGTAATCCCGGGCGCCGGTTCCGAACCGTCCATGACCGCCTATGCGGTGCAGGGCGCACCCGGCGCCCAGGGCGGCGGCGGTCTGTCGTCCACGGCCAAGAAGGTCGATGGTGGCTTCCTGGTCAACGGCCTGAAGCACTACGCAACCAACGCCTCTTACGCTGAATGGCTTTGGGTGGGCCTGATGCTGGAAGGCACGCGCAGTGACATCACACTTATGATCCCGGCCAATGCCGAGGGTGTCAGCATCGACGCCAGTGTCTGGGATCCGATTGGCATGCGTGCGTGCGTGAGTCCGCAAATCAAGCTTGAAAACGTGTTCGTGCCCGAGGAGTACGCGCTGGGTGAGCCGGGCACGCTCATGAACGGCGGTTGGTTGGGCAAGATCAATTTGGGATTTACAGCCACGTATCTGGGTGCCATGCAAGGCATTTTTGATTACGTGGTGCCCTATGTCCGCGACAAAGGCCGAAGCAAAGACCCGTTCCGTCAGGTGCAAATCGGCGAGATGAAAATTCGTCTCGACGCCGTTCGGCTGTTGATGTACACCGCCATATCCAACTTTCAGGCCGAACCCGACGCTGCCATGCTAATGGCCAACGAAGCCAAATGGATGGCGATAGAAAGTGCGCAGCGCTTTATGTACCTGGTTGGCCAGGCCGGCGGTCCGACGCTGCTGTTCAAGAATCGTCCGGTGGAGCGCCTGATTCGTGACCTGCATCTGCACATGTTGCACGGTCGCCAGCACATGATGGCGATGTGTGTGGGACAGGCAGCGCTGGGCGAGCCCTATAACCTGAATCTGAGCGTCTGAGGGGCTCGGGAAGCACGCGCAAAAAAACCAGACCTGCCACGGGCAGGTCTGGTTTGCTTCGGTCCTGCGGCGGGGCGCTTAGCCAGCGAGGCCTTCCGCCTTCATTGTCGCCTGCACCGCGGGGCGGCTCATCACGCGGCCAGCGAAGGCGCCGATGTTCGGCCAGGCAGAAATATCGAACTTCACGAACTGGCACCAGCCCAGGATGGTTCCGAAGTAGGCATCCGCCACCGTGAAGGTGTCACCCAACAGGTACTGCTTGCCGGCCAGCTGCTCGTTCAGGTAGGCCATGCGCCTGGTGATGTTGGCGGAGGCGTTCTCCTTTGCTTCCGCGCTGGCCGCCGGGTTGAACAGCGGGGTAAAGTTCTTGTGCAACTCGGTCGAGATGAAGTTCAGCATCTCCATCAGCCGGTAGCGCTCCAGGGTGCCCGCGGCCGGCGCCAGACCGCTGGCTGGTTTCTGATCGGCGATGTACTGCAACACCACGCCGACCTCGGTCAGCAACTGGCCGTTGTCCAGCTTCAGCGCCGGCACGTATCCCTTGGGATTGATGCTGGAGAAATCAGCACCGGTGTCAGTCTTGCCGCCGCCCATAAGATCGACCTTCTCAAGATCGAAATTCAGGCCTGTTTCGCGCAGTGCGATGTGCGCCGCCATCGAACAGGCGCCGGGAAAGTAATACAGCTTCATGGAACGCTCCTCACGTGGTTGATGCTTCGAGGGTGCCGCGCGTGTCGTGCGGTAATTGGCAGGAAGGATGCGGTTCGTGCCGGTCGTCGACCCAGGTGGGCCGGACCGTGGCGTTCCGTGCACGCCTTCCAGCGACAAGGGTAACTCAGCCTTACGATCCTGACCTCAGGGCACGGCATCGCCGGACCGGCGGCGGGCTATGAGTCATTTGGGCAGAGGCACCCTGAGCGTGCTGATCGCCGGTTACGGCGATCTGGGCCAGCGCATTGGCCGACTGCTGACAGGGCAGGGCCGGCACGTGGTGGGCCTGCGCAGGCATGGGGACGCTGTGCCCGCGGGTATCGAGCCGATCGCGGTTGACCTCGCCGCCGGGGTGCCTGACCTGCCGGCCGTCGCGCAAGTCGTGTTTTGCGCCGCGCCCGGTGGCGGTGATCCGGCCGCTTACCACGCGGTTTACGAAACCGCCTGGGGCAATCTGCTGACGGCGCTCGCGGCGATGCCAGAGCAGCCGCGGCGCGTACTGCTGGTGACCAGCACACGCGGCTACATACAGAACGACGGCGGCTGGGTGGATGAGGACTCGCCAGTCGGTGCCCGTGACCCGCAGACGGCAAGCCTGCTGGCAGCCGAGGCCATGCTGCGCCGGTCTGGGTTACCGGGCCTGGTGCTGCGTCTGGCTGGTCTGTATGGCACCGGCGAGGGCCCGCTGCTGCGCAGTCTGCGCGCGGGGCGAGCAAGCCGGGCGGCGGGACCTGCGCGCTGGAGCAACCGCATCCACCGCGACGACGCGGCGCGTGCTGTGGTGCATCTGCTGGGCCTGGCCGATCCGGCGCCCCTGTACCTGGGAGTGGACAGCGAGCCAACCGACCATGGCCGCCTGCTGTGCGAGCTCGCCGAGTGGCTGCGCATGCCGGCGCCACCGATGGTCGAGTTGCCCCCGCCCACCGTCAACCGACGTTGTCGCAATGTGCGCTTGTTGGCAAGCGGCTTTCGCTTTTTGTATCCCGGCTTTCGGGAAGGCTACCGAGCACTGTTGGCCCCACCGGATGGTCGATCCTGAGGACCTGCCAGCCGCTGCTAGAATGACCCCACTTCCTGTCGCGGAGCCGCATTCCCATGCAGTTTGAACTTACCCGCCTGCCGGCATCGCAGGAGCCACGCGGCTGCGTGGTCGTGGGCGTTTTCGCCTCGCACGCGCTGACGCCTTCCGCGAGGCAGCTCGACCAGGCCTGTGGCGGCGCCATCACGGCCGCTGCCAAGGCCGGTGACATCAGCGGCAAGCCTGGCGATACCTTGATGTTGCGGGCCCTGCCGGGGGTGGCGGCACAGCGCGTGCTGTTGGTCGGATGCGGTAAATCCGGCGAGATTGACGAAGGCGCTTATCAGCGTGTCGTCGCCGCTGCCGCGGCGGGGCTCGGCAAGTTGCACGCTGCCGACGCCGCTTTCTACCTTACCGAGCTTGCCGTCGCCGGGCGTGACGAGGCCTGGCGCGTGCGTGCCGCCGTTGCCGCGGCTGGTCATGCCCTGTACCGGTTTACCGATTACAAACGCGAGCCCGGTCGCCGTCACTTGAAGACGCTGGCCATTGCCTGCCGGGCACGCGGTGGCAAGCTCCTGGAAGCAGCCCTGGCGCAGGGCCAGGCCTTGGCCGAGGGCGTGCGCCTGGCGCGCGATCTTGGCAATCACCCGGCCAATGTTTGCACGCCGAGCTATCTGGCCGACCAGGCGCGTGGACTGGCCAAAAAACACGGCCTCGCGGTCGAGGTGCTGGACGAGGCACAGATGGGCGAACTGGGCATGGGCGCCCTGCTGGCGGTGTCCCGGGGCAGCCGGGAGCCGGCCAAGCTGATTGTGCTCAAGCACCAGGGGGGCAAAGCCAAGGCGGCGCCAGTGGTTTTGGTTGGCAAGGGGGTGACCTTCGATTCGGGCGGCATTTCGATCAAGCCCGCGGCGACCATGGACGAGATGAAGTTCGACATGTGTGGCGCGGCCTCGGTGTTTGGCACGCTCAAGGCCGCGGCGCTGCTGAAGCTGCCGCTGAACCTGATCGGTGTCGTGCCGACCAGCGAGAACCTGCCGGATGGCAATGCCGTCAAGCCGGGCGATATCGTCACGACCATGGCCGGCAAGACGGTCGAGATCCTCAATACCGACGCCGAAGGCCGGCTGATCCTGTGCGACGCGCTCACTTACTGCGAGCGGTTCAAGCCGGAGGTGGTGATCGACATCGCCACCCTTACCGGCGCCTGCGTGATTTCGCTCGGCGGTCACGCCAGTGGCCTGCTGGGCAACGACCAGAAGTTGATGGACGCGCTGCTCGACGCCGGACGCAGCGCGCA
>CAZZHF010000095.1:0-9683 GCA_964653545.1 uncultured Gammaproteobacteria bacterium
GCCGCTGACCGCCAACGGCAAGCTGGACCGTAAGGCGCTGCCGGCGCCGGAGGGCGACCTGCAGCGGCCGTACGAGGCGCCGAGCACGGAAGCCGAAATAGCCATTGCCGGCGTATGCCGGCAACTTTTGTCGGTTGAGATGATCAGTGTTGACGACAACTTCTTCGATCTGGGTCTCGATTCCATTTCGAGTATTCAACTGGTTAGCCGACTACGGCGCGCGGGTTGGCAGGTAAGCCCGAAGCAAGTATTCGAGGCCCAAACCGTTGGCGCATTGGCGCAGATTACGAGGCCCGGGTCCTCCGAAGCGCAGCTTGACGATAAGCCGCTGGTTGGCGAGGTTCCCTTGACGCCCATCCAGCATTGGTTTTTTGCGCAGCGGCAAGCGGAGCCGAATCATAACAATCAGTCGCTGCTGCTCGATGTGGCGTCACAGATCGACGGTGATCTTTTGGAGCGAGCCCTTGGCGCGGTGGTACAGCGTCATCCGGCTCTCAGCTTTCGATTTGAATGCGAGGAAACGCGCTGGCACCAGCATGCCGTATTCCCGATACCGGACTTTCGGTTACAGCGTGAGCATGTTTCGCCGAGCACTGCTGATACCAGCGCAGATTTTTCGGCCCGGGTAAACGCGTTACAAGCGTCGCTCGATCTGACCTCCGGGCGAGTATTCGTCGCTGCACTGCTGGATTTTGGTGCTGCGCGAGATCGCCAGCTACTGTTGATTGCCCATCATCTGGTGATTGATGGCGTTTCCTGGCGCATCCTGGTTGAGGATCTTGACGCGGAACTAAGTGCCATCCTGGCTGGGACTCACGTGCCGCCTGCGTCAGCCCCGGCTACCATCACGCGCTGGCACGACCATCTGATCGGAAATCTCGGGCAGGTCGTTGATGAGTTGCCTTACTGGCGGAAGGCCCTGGCGGCGGTCACCCCATTACCCATGGAAGCGGCCAGTCCAAGCAACCTGGTGGCCAATGAGCTCCGTGTGGCCACGGCTTTGTCCCAAGATCAGACCCGCGCATTACTGCACCGTGCGGGCCAGGCTTACGGCGCGGATGTTCAAGATCTACTGCTGACGGCTTTGGCCCAGACCCTGGGAAGCTGGTTGTCGCAACAGCGGATTTGTATCGACCTAGAGTCCCACGGACGCGACCTGGATACATCTGAATTTGATCTTACCCGGAGCGTGGGATGGTACACAGCTAAATATCCATTCTGTCTCCAAATGCCAGTCGGTAGTGCTTGGCCACAACTACTCAAGAGTACGAAACAGAATCTACGCGACGTTCCAAATGGCGGGCTTGGCTATGGCGTCCTGCGTTATATGCATCCGCGAGATGACATCCGTTCCCAATTAGCCGCGGACGACCCATACATTAGTTTCAATTACCTCGGTCAGTTTGATTCGGGCAGCCAATCTCCCTACCTGCGTCTTTCCTCGGAAGCGCGTGGCCTAGAGCGATCTTCGTTCAATGCAAGAACGCACCTGATTGATGTTGTGGCACTGGTTCATGGTGGAGCGTTGTCCGTCGAATGGCTGTTTAGTGAGGCGGCTTTTGACCGGGCTGAAATCACTGAGCTCGCGGGCCATTTTTTAGAGAATCTTAACGGTTTGATTGAACATTGCCTCAGCGATGGTGTGGGCGGGTATACGCCCTCTGATTTTCCCATGGCCCATTTATCCCAGGCCCAGTTGGATAATATGTTTTTTGGCTCACGTCGGCTGGACTCCCTCTATCCCCTGTCACCGGTCCAGCAGGGCATGTTGTTTCATAGCCAGTTTGCCAAGGACAGCGGCGTATATTGCGTTCATCTTGCAGTTGAATTCGAGGATAAACTTGACCTAGACGTTCTGGCTACTGTATGGAATTCGGTAGCGCGCCGCCATCCGGCCCTACGCACGTCTTTTATGTGGGATGAAGATCTGGATGAGCCGCTACAGATGGTTCATAGCGATTTGTCATTTTCAATAGAAGCATTGGATTGGCGTGAGCTAGACCAGGAAAATGTCGCATCAAGGCTCGGGCAATTTCTCCTCGAGGATAGGCTTCGGGGTATTGATCTGTCTGCATCTTCGCTCAATCGCTGGACTGTGATTGAAATGCCACAGGGTCGCCAGACCTTGGTCTGGCTTCACCATCACATCTTGCTCGATGGTTGGTCGGTGGCCATCGTACTCCAAGAGGTATTTGCGAATTATGCGCGTCTTCTCGCGGGACAGGCGGTGTCCACAGCCGTTTCGCCTCGTTTTGAATCTTATGTCGCCTGGTTGCGCCAACAGAATCCGGAGCCACTGCAAAGGTTCTGGAGTGCCTATCTTGCTGGGTTCGTGGCACCCACGCCGCTGCCTAATGCGGACTCCAGTCACGGCAAGGTTAACCACGGCTTCTTGAAGCGGGTGGTGACTTACTCCACGGAGCTCAGCGACAACATTGATTTGTTCGCACGCCAGGCGAGGGTAACGCCTGCCGTATTATTCCAGGCCGTTTGGGGACTGCTACTCAGCTTTTATAGCGGGTCGAAGGATGTCGTTTATGGCAGCACCACGGCGGGCCGACCGGTAGAGATGCCAGGGATAGAGCAGGCTGTGGGGATGTTTATAAATACCTTGCCGCTACGCATACGTATTGATTCAAACACTGCGGTAGGGACATGGCTGACTCAGCTACAAAGCGAATTGGTCGATTGGCGCCGGCACGAGTATGCGTCTTTGCTGGATGTCCGCAAGTGGAGTGAGATTCCAGCGACTCATCCACTTTTCGAAACGTTACTGGTGTTTGAAAATTATCCGGTTGATTCCGCTGTCGCCTCAGCCCAGTTTTCGGTACCGATTGCCAGGATTGAAACATTTGAGTCGACTAATTATCCCCTGGTACTGGTGGTAAACCCAGGGCAACCCTACCGTTTGAGCATCACCTATGCGACGGAGTTGTTCAACGCTGATGACGTCGAGCAAATTTTGGCATGTTTACTCCGGGTCGTCTCCGAGGTGATTGCCGACCCGCAACGCGCACTGCGAGACATATCCTGGGTTTCTGGCGATGAGCAGGACCACATCATTAATGAATTCAACAATTCGACCCGGGAGTTTCCGCGCGATCGTTGTTTGCATCAGTTATTCGCCGAAGGGGCCGCTAAATGGAGTGATCAGGTTGCGGTAGTGGAGGGGTCGTCCAAGACGACTTTTAAAGAACTTGAAGAACAGTCCAATCAGTTGGCTAATGTCCTGTTGGAGCGAGGTATTGGTCCTGGCGCAATTGTCGCAATATGCTTGCCACGCAGCGCGCAATTGCTGGTGGGGATGCTTGGAGTCTTGAAGTCTGGCGCTGCTTATTTGCCAATTGACGCCAACTACCCTGCTGATCGCATCCGCTTCATGGTCGATGATTCCTCTGCCGCGGCGGTCATCGGGCAAAACAGTCTTCTTGATTCCCTTGGAATCGCGCCTGCGGTGAGGCTAGCTTCCGACGATCGCGAAATGGTCGCGCTTTTGGGTCAGGCGTCGTGCTCTCCGCCAGGGGTCGATTGCGATGCATCTTTTCCGGCCTATCTGATCTATACCTCGGGGTCCACGGGCCACCCAAAAGGGGTGTTGATCAGTCATCGGAGTCTGGTGAATTACGTGGACTGGGCGCGAACGCAGTATCTGCATAGTGGTCATGGCGCCCCGGTGCAATCGTCAATTGCGTTTGACGCGACCGTCACGAGTTTGTTTGTGCCCCTGTTGGCGGGACAGCCAATTTACCCGGTTGCCGAGGGTGACGAAATTGATGGTCTATGCGATGTGCTGGAGCGCATTGGCCACGCGTCTTTGGTGAAAATCACGCCCGCCCACCTGCAGGTATTGTTGGAAAGATATCCATCCGTCGCGGAGATTCCATGGCGTGTTGGGACATTTGTGATCGGCGGCGAGGAGCTACCAGCACGGCTGGTGAAAGCCTGGCTCGAAGCGATGCCCGGCGCGCGCTTTGTCAACGAATATGGGCCTACGGAGACGGTCGTCGGCTGCGCGGTTCATACCGTTTCCTTGGAAGACTGTGCTGGCATCACGGTGCCCATCGGCCGGCCTATCGGCAATACCCGGCTTTACGTTCTGGATGCTGAAGGGCGGGTACTGCCGCCCGGAGTACCCGGTGAGCTTTATATCGGCGGCGCGGGCGTCGGACTCGGCTATTTGAATCGGGCGGAGTTGTCGGCCGCCAGATTTCTGCCGGATCCATTTGTCGCCGGCCAGCAGGGCAGGCTTTATCGAAGTGGCGATCGGGCGCGTTGGAGAAGTGACGGCGTGCTGGAATTCCTCGGTCGCCTCGACGACCAGGTCAAGCTACGGGGTTACCGCATCGAACTGGGAGAGATCGAGTTGTGTCTCCTGGAACATCCGTCGGTAGTCAGCTGCGCGGTCATGGTGCGTGGGTCAGATGCTGATCATCGCCAGTTGGTCGCTTACGCCGTTTTCAGCGATGGTGAACCCGAACCCACCACGGAAGAGCTGCTGGCGCATCTTGCCCGGCGGCTACCGGCGTACATGTTGCCTGGCCACTTCATACCGATGGCCAAGCTGCCGTTAACGGTAAACGGCAAACTGGACAAGGCCGTGCTTCCTGCGCCCGACGCCCACCAACCCGGTCCGAAGGGCGAGCCACGCAGTGATCTGGAAAGCGAGCTTGTGTCTATTTGGAGTGACGTGTTAGGGACCGAGTCGATCGGCGTTTTCGATAATTTTTTTGAACTTGGTGGACATTCGTTACTGGTTGCCAAGCTACGCAACAGGATCAGGATGAAACTGCAACTTGAATTGCCGCTCAGAGCGTTGTTCGAGGTGCCGACCGTCGCGGGTCAGGCCGAATTGATTCGCGCCAGCTCGCAGCTTGGTGAAGGCAGCGCCGCGGAGCAGGCCAGCGCTGATGAATTTGACGAGGGTGTCCTGTGAGCGTCCACGAGTTGCTGGCGGAAATGGGCGCGGCCGGGGTGAGGCTGTGGGTCGACGGCGACGGTGCGTTGCGCTACAAGGCACCGAAAGGCGTGATGACTCCCGCCACCGCTCGGCGTTTGGCGGGCCACAAGGCCGCCGTGGTCAGTTTTCTGAAGGGAACGACAGCAGCCCAATCGGGGGCGCTTGAGATCGTTCCGGTGGCGCGGGACGGCCGGTTGCCGCTGTCCTTCACCCAGCAACGCCTGTGGGTGATGCAACAGATCGATTTGCGCTCCGCTGCCTATAACGTGCCGATTCGACTTCGCCTGACCGGGCCCCTGGCGGTACCGGCCTTGGGACGCGCTTTCGACCGGGTTGTCGCGCGGCATGAGGTGCTACGCACCGTGTTTGGCGCGGTCGACGGCGAACCGGAGCAGATCATCCAGCCGGCCGCGTCGTGGCGTATCCCGGTCGTGGACCTGCGGTCCGAAGTCGATCCGGCGGTCGCCCTCATGTCCTTGCTGGACAAGGAAGCCAAGAAACCATTCGACTTGGCGGTCGGTCCCTTGATGCGGACCATGCTGGTTCGCGAGAACGACGACAGCCATGTGCTTGCAGTGACCCTGCACCACATTGTTATTGACGCCGACGCGGCCGCGGTGTTGGTGGCCGAAGTGATGGCGTTTTATCAGGCCGAGTGCACTGGTCGGCCCATCCGCTTGCCCAATCTACCGGTGCAGTACGCCGATTTTGCTGCCTGGCAGCGGCGCTTGCTCGATTCGGACTTGCTGGCTGACCAGCTTTCCTACTGGCGGCGCCAGTTAGCCGACGCGCCCGGTCAGTTGGCCTTGCCGACCGACTACCTACGACGCTCGGATGCCGCCCCCCGAGGTCGCACCATGACTTTTACGGTGGATGCGTCCCTGCAACGGCGCTTGCGCGAGGTGTGCAGGGATGGGTCGTATACGCCGTTCATGGTCTTGCTGGCGGTTTACCAGAGCCTCCTGGCGCGCTATTGCAACACCGTCGACGTGTGCGTGGGGGTGCCGGTGTCGGGGCACGCTCAGCCCAATTCCGAGAACCTGATCGGCTGTTTTCTCAATGCGCTGGTTCTGCGCGGGCGCCTGGCGGACAACCCCACGGTGGGTGAGTTTCTGGACCAAACCCGTCGCACCACGCTGGAGGCCTTCGATCACCAGGACGTGCCGGTCGATATGGTGGTGGATGCGGTCATGGACGGGCGCCGCGATGCTGGCCACCAGCCCCTGGTTCAGGTCGGCTTCACGTATCGCGAACAGCTGGACATCCGGCGCGCGGCCAGCGCTATTGGCGCCGAACAGCTCGGCGGCTTGCGACTGGAATATTTGCCGCTTGCCGACACCGAGGCCAAATACGATCTGATCATGGGGTTCAGTGAAGCGGGGGACACCCTGGAGGGCGTCATTGAATACCGGGCGGATCTGTTCGCGCCGGAAACGATCGCCTACTTCGCGGATCGGTACCAGTTCCTGCTGAGCCAGATGCTGGCCGATCCGCAGCAGCGCATCAGCAACATTGCCCTGCGCCATGAAGACGAGTTGAAGATCATGCTCGGGGTAAGCCCGGCGGCCGTGGAGTGTCTGGCGCCTCTCAGTCCCCCGCAGCGGGATATATGGCTGGATCAGGTGCGCGACCCCGACGGGGTGCAAAACTGTCTCGGTTGGGCGGCTCACTTCCCATGCGCGCTTGATGCACAGCGCTGGGCGCGCGCGGTGGCTGACGTTACCGCCCGATATAGCGCTCTGCGGACTCAGGTTCACGAGTGTCTTGAACCGTTGGCGGCGTTGGCCTATCAGGTGGTCTACAAGCCAGGGTTCGTGCCGCAAGAGCTCGAGCAGGTCCGCCTCGCGCAAGGCGACGCAGCGCGACTACAGGCGGTCCTGGAGGAGCGTATCTACCGGCCGTTTGACCTTGCGCAACAGGGTCTGGTGCGTCACGGTTTGGTGTTTCTGGGGCACGGTGAAACGGTGGCATTCATTGCCGCTCACCATCTGGCCCTGGATGGCCAGGGGTTGGCGGAGTTGATGAATCGGATTTGCGCCCGGTACGACGATCTGGGCGGGCTTGACCGGTCAGACGCGGCACTTGCAGCGGACCTCTATCCAGAGCATTTGCGCGCCGCAAGGTCGGACTTCGACAAGGCGGAAACGGTTGAATTCTGGCGCAACCGCACCTGCAGTTGCGAGGCGCTGGATTTGTCCCTGGGCGAGGCCCGCCCGATGGCGGACGGTGCCGGTTCGAGCGCTACCGACCGGCGGCTTGTGTCGCAGCCGCACGAGACGGCCGTTCGGGCGCTGTGTCGCAGCGCGGGCGTAACACCGGCCATCTACTGGAAGATTATTTATGCCATGACGCTGGCTTTGTATGGCGACGCACGGGGTGACTTCGTCATCCAGGAAGTCATCGCGGGTCGGCCCAAAGGACATGCCAAGCAGCTTGGGAGCTACTTCGGGCAGGTGCCGTTTGTCGTGCCGGGTGCCCTGTTTGGTGATGCAAGGGATATTCGGCCGTTGTTGCGGTATGCCGCCGAGGATCGGCACCAACGGGCGCCGCACGAACACCTGACGCTGTTGGTACAAAATCAGTTGTTGCCGACCGCGCCAGTGCGATGTCTCTACAATTTCTACAATTTTTTGCAAGACCATTCAGTGGCATCGGCCAGGGGCCGGGCGATGCATTTCCCGCCGCCGGTGACGAATCAGGTGGCCCTGGTGGTCAAGACCCTCGACGGCGGCACTGAGCTGTCTTTGCAATACCCGACAACGGTGCTGGACGGCGGTGCCTTCCTGGAACGCATGCTGGGCTGTTCGGCGGCGGTGGTGCAGGCCGAAGGGCGAATCGAGCCGGATATTTTCCTGACTCCGGCCGAGGCAACCCAGCTGCAGCAGTGGGCCCCCGGAGTGCGGCGGACGCCACAAGCCGCCCACGTTGGCGAGTATCTGCAGCGCGGACTGGCGCAGCATGCCGCGAACGTGGCTGTGGTCCACGGCGAGCAACAATTGAGCTGTGCCGAACTCGACCGGCTTTCAACCCAGACCGCCCACGGATTGCTTGCCGCGGGGATCAAGCCTGGGGAACCGGTTGCGATACTGGTCGAGCCCGGACTTGATCTGTTGGTTGCCATCTATGGCGTCATCAAGGCTGGTGTGCCCTACATTCCCTTGGACTGCGCGTATCCAGCCCAGCGTATCGCCCACATTCTTCAGGATGCGGGCTGCCATACATTGCTGGCGTCGTCCGGCAAGAGCCCCGTCGGGGCCGCTTGGCAAGGACAGGTGTTTGCGGTGCCGGAGCTGGTTCGGGCGGGCGCGTCCCATGGCGCGATGCGGCTGCCGGCCCTGGCGCCGGACAGCCTGCTTTACCTGATTTACACCTCTGGTTCTACCGGCAAGCCCAAGGGCGCCGGTGTTACCCATGCGGGTGCGGTCAACCTCCTGGAGTGGTATGCGGATGAACTTGCGATCAAACCCGATGACCGGGCCCTTTTGGCGAGCGCGATTGGCTTTGATCTGACGCAGAAAAATCTGTTTGCGATCCCGGCGTGCGGCGGCTCGCTGGTCATCGCCGAAGGGGACATCCCGGTCGGTAGTGAGCTGGTGTCCCTGGTTGCTGCGCACCAGATCACGCTGATCAATTGCGCGCCCAGTGTGTTTTATTCGGCCGTTGACAGTCCCGCCGATCTGGCCGGACTGGCCAGTTTGCGCGCCCTGGTTCTGGGTGGGGAGGCGATCAAGGTCAATCGTCTTGCGCGATGGCTGCACCGCGCCGATGTCGATTGCCGCATTCTGAACAGCTACGGACCGACCGAGTGCACCGACGTGGTCAGCGCGTTTGATTTGGGCGATGCACGGTGTTGGATGGATCAGGCGCCGCCGATAGGTCGGGCGATCGCCAACGTGCAGCTACACGTTATTGATCGCGGGCTGCGTCCGGTGCCGCCGGGGTTTGCCGGTGAACTGGGCATCGCCGGCGTTTGCGTCGGCACCGGCTACTGGAACAACGAGGAACTGTCCACGCAGAAATTCCTCGGCAGTCCATTCGACAGCGGGCGTTTATACCGGACCGGCGACCGGGTGCGTTGGTCGCTGGACGGGCAACTGGGTTTCGTCGGCCGGACCGATTTTCAGATCAAGGTGCGGGGAATACGCCTTGAGCCGGGCGAAGTCGAGTACGCCTTGCGCAATCTGCCTGGAGTTGTCGACGCCCTGGTTCTGGGCGCGCAGGACCGCCTGGTCGCTTACGTGGTCATGGCCCCGGCCGAAACCCTTGGCGAGTGGCGCGAGCAAATGCGCCAGCAGTTGCCCGCGCACATGGTGCCAGACGTGGTGGTGTCGCTGCCGCGTTGGCCCCTGACTGCCAACGGCAAGATTGATCGCCAGGCGCTGCCCTCGCCCGAAACTGGCAAGCGGTCGCAGGTATGGCGTCCGCCTGCCGACGAGGTGGAACGGGCACTGGTCGACATGTTCGCCGAAGTTCTCGGAACAGACGAAATCGGCGTTGACGACGATTTTTTTGCCCTGGGTGGCCACTCGCTGATGGCCGTGCAATTGGCCGCGCGCATCTGCCGGCAATTCAATGTCGAACTGACCGGTCGGGTTCTGTTTGAGCAGCCCAGTGTCAGCAACGTGGCGGCATGCATCCGCCAGTTACAGGCGCAGGACGCATTGCTATGGCGTGATGATGACGATGCGCAGCCGGTTGTTCCGGACGGTTACGAGGAACTGGCGCT
>CAZZHF010000096.1:0-3230 GCA_964653545.1 uncultured Gammaproteobacteria bacterium
CGATTCGGTGGCCACTGGCGCCACGCTGGAGCTGTTTCCGCCGGCCGGCGATTTCATCCTGCAGCCGGGCAGCCGGCCGCTGGTGCTGATCAGCGGCGGGGTCGGCATCACACCTACGCTACCGATGCTGCACGCGGCGTACGAGCAAGGCCGGCCGGTGACGTTCCTGCACTTCGCGCGCAGCGGGCGGGTACATGCGTTTCGGGACTGGGTGGACGATCTGGTGGTCCGGCATGCGCAGGCGCGGCGGTTTTATTGTTACGAGGAAAACGGTGCCGCACGGGCAGACGCCTACGGGCGCCTGAGTCCCGAACTGCTCGAGCGCTGGCTGCCCGCCCCGCGCGACGTGGATGCTTATTTCGTTGGTCCACCTTCGTTCATGGGCCACGTCAAGCGCCTGCTCGCCAACCTCGACGTGCCCGCCGGACAGATGCACTGGGAGTTTTTCGGCCCGGCGGCAGCGCTCGACTGATGACAGGATGTCGCAAGAGAATGGCTGCTTCGAACGGCGGTTCCCGCAGTGCGGGGACGCGCTGCCAACGGAATTTTTGCCGTTTTTTTACCCGCCAAGGAGGCTCATGTCATGTCCGTCGAGAATCCGATTCACATGCTTGTCCACGAACACCAATACATCCTGAAGGTTGTCCATGCGTTGAGCGTGGTTGACGATGATCTTGGTCGCGGGCGACCGGTCGACGCGGAACTCATTCGCAAGGTCGTGCTTTTCATGCGCGATTTCGCGGACAAATGTCACCACGCGAAAGAAGAAGCGATTCTGTTCCCGGCCATGGAAAGGAAAGGCGTGCCCAAGACCGGCTGTCCGCTGCAAGGATTGGTGGCAGAGCACGTCAAGGGACGCCAGCTGGTGGCCGCCCTTGCCGCGGCGGCCGACGCCTACGCCCAGGGAAGCCCCGACGCGGTGGAAGCCCTGCGCGGCTCAATAAGCGGCATCCGCCAGTTGTACCCAAACCACATCTGGAAGGAGGACGAGATGGTCTTCCCCATGGCGGAACGCCTGTTCTCGCGGGAAGAGCTCCAGAGCATGCAGCTTTTGTTCGACAAAGCCGAGGTAGAACTCGGGCAGGATCATGATCGATACGTACGCTTTGCCGATGAGATGGCGCGACTGCACAACGATGAGCCGGCCTGAAACCGCTGATTGATTCGGCGGTTTCCCCAGCGGGCTGGGCCGGCCCAGGGCCGCGGCGAGCTTCCTGCCCTGGACGGTCGTGATCCGTCATTCGGTGTGAATCATGCCCCCCGAAATGGGGCCGGAGAGCACAGTGCTGCCTGCGTCCAACACGTCTGAATCATCCTGCGTTCATCCCTTGTTTCGGCTGGGCTTTCGGCCGTTCTTTCTGGGCGCTGCCGGATTCGCGCTGCTCGCGGTGGCGCTGTGGGCCGCCGTCTATCTGGGCCTGGTGCCTGGCTTTGCACCACGCGGCGGCTGGCTGGCCTGGCACATGCACGAGATGCCGTTTGGCTTCGTGACGGCCGTGATTGCCGGTTTCTTGCTGACTGCCGTGCAGGCCTGGACCGGCTCGCCCGGCCTGCGCGGCCGGCCGCTGGCGGCACTGTTCGCGCTGTGGCTCGCGGCGCGGGTCGGCTGGCTTTGGCCGGGGTTGCCGTGGCCAGTACTCGTGGCGCTGGAACTGGCCTTCTCGCCGGTGGTGGCGGCGCGCCTGGGCTGGCAGCTGGGGCGCGTCCGGCAGCGCCGCAACTATCCACTGGTCGGCTTGCTGCTGTTGTTGACGCTGGTCGACGCCGTGGCGCTGCACGCGCTGGCGGCAGGGGATTTTGAGTTGCTGCGGCGGGCGGTGTGGGCGGCGCTATGGCTGATCGGCACCATCATCGCCGTCGTCGGAGGACGGGTGATCCCGTTTTTCACCCAAGGGGGTCTGCGCCTGTCGGCGCCCATCGTCCCGCGCCGCTCGCTCGAAATATTTGCCTACGGCGGGCTGCCGGTACTGGCGTTGCTGTCGCTGGCCGGAGCAGGATTCACGCCCGCCCCCCGCCTGGCGCCGCTGTTTTTCTTGTTGGCGATCACCCATGGCGTGCGCCTGGCACGCTGGTTTCGCCCGGGCGTTTTGCGGGTGCCACTGCTGTGGTCGTTACATCTCGCCTATGCCTGGCTGGTGGCTGCACTGCTGGCACTGGCGGCATGGCACCTGGGCTTGCCGGTCACGGGCAGCGCGGTGCTGCATGTGTTCACCATCGGCACCGTCGGAGGTGTGGTTGTGGCGATGATGGCGCGCGTCAGCCTGGGACACACGGGGCGTGCCTTGCAGCCACCGACGATCATGTCGCTGGCGTTCGGGGTTCTGGGTCTTGCCGCAGTCGTGCGCTTCGGACTGGCCGACGCGACACCGCGCCTGGCGGTGGCCGTGTCGGCCGCATTGTGGTGCCTGGGCTTCGGGATCTTCGTGTACTGCTACGGCCCGATGCTGTGGCGAGCGCGGGTGGATGGCGGGCCGGGCTGAGTGCGGTCACGCGCCGCCTTGCTTTTTTCAGGCCCAGGTGGTGCGCACCGCGCGTTTGATGGGCTCAACCGTAGCCATGTTCAGACGATGGGGTCGTGCACGGTCACCAGCTGGGTGCCGTCCGGGAAGGTAGCTTCTACCTGTATATCGGGAACCCTCTCCGGCACGCCGACCATGACGTCGTTGCGTGTCAGCAGCGTGCGGCCGAAATCCATCATCTCGGCTACGGTGCGACCGCCGCGTGCCCCGTCCAGGATGGCGGCACTGATGTAGGCCACGGCTTCCGGGTAGTTGAGCTTCACGCCACGCGCCAGGCGCCGTTCGGGGAGCAGGGCCGCGGTGAACAGCAGCAGTTTGTCTTTCTGGCGCGGGGTCAGTTCCAAGCGATCTCCGTTTTGAAAGTGAATGAAACGCCGACGACTTCAGCGCTCAGCTCAGGTGGCCCAGATACGTGGTGGCAACGCGGGTCGGCCCATCAACAGCGGACGCAGGGCCCCCAAGGCAGCGGTCAGCGCGCGGCTGTCCGGGCCAGCCGCCGATACCCGTCCGCTCCAGGCGATGCGCCGGGATGGTCGGCCAGGTCGGTGCGCGGCGGCCTGATCGGATGATGCCGAAGCTTCGCAACCACGCCAAGTCGTGACCGTGTGGTTTGCGCGCGAAACGTGTGATTGGGACCTGGGTCGCTCGTGCAGGGCGTCACCCCGCCGATGTGGCCGGTTGGCTGCCCATGGCCTGCGCCGCAAGCGGCGT
>CAZZHF010000096.1:3240-9630 GCA_964653545.1 uncultured Gammaproteobacteria bacterium
GGAAGGGAATTTCGATACCGGCCGCCCGCAGGGCCTGGTCGATTGCCATGTGCAGTTCGTGGCCGACCGGCACCACGTCCTGGTAGGTGCGCACGTAAGCGCGAACCTCGAAGTCGAGCGCACTGTCGCCAAAGCCGGTGAACAGCACCATGGGACTCGGGTCGTGCAGTACCCGCGCATTGGCCTGCACGGTATCGAGCAGGACCTGGTGGGTGCGCGCCGTGTCCGAGCCGTAGGCAACCCCCACCCGGACCACGACCCGCAGCACCTGGTCGGACAGGGTCCAGTTGATGAACTGTTCGGTGATGAAGGTCTTGTTCGGAACAATCAACTCCTTGCGATCGAAATCCGTGACCGTGGTGGCGCGGATGCGGATACGCGTGACGGTGCCGCTGACCCCACCGACGGTAACCAGGTCACCGACCCGGTACGGCCGCTCGCCAAGGATGATCAGGCCCGAAATAAAATTCGCGATGATTTCCTGCAGTCCAAAACCGATGCCAACGCCCAGCGCCGCGACCAGCCACTGTGCCTTGGCCCACTCGACACCGAGCAGGTTCATCACCGCCAGCACGCCGACGATGACGATGATGTAGCGGGTGACCGTGATGGTTGCGTAGCGCGCGCCGGCATCCATGCTGGTGCGGCGCAGCACGGCAATCTCCAGCACTCCGGGCAGGTTGCTGGCGGCCAGCACGGTTATCGCCGCACTGCCGGCCGCCAGCACCAGGCTGAGCAGGGTAACGGCGCCCAACGCCTCGCCGCTGTCGGCGCCGATCTGGTAATCCCACAGCAGCACTTGGTCGAGCGCCTGTAGCGCCGGCAGCAGATCCGCCCACACCCACAGCAGGACGCCGCCTATGGTCAGGGACAGGGCAAAGCCGAGCAGGCGGCGCGCCTGTTCATCCACGGCTTCGATGTCGAACTCGTCCGTGGACGCCTGGCTTTCGCCGTCGGCAGCCTGGCTCCCGGTCGCGGCCCGCTGCAGGCGCAGCCGCTGCCCGGTGACCGCCAGCGCGCGCAGCACCAGGTAATAGACCAGCAGCACGCCGAGCAGCCACCCGGCGGTTTGCACCAGCCTGTCTTGCAGCTGAATGGCCGCGTAGTGAAAACCCAGTGCCGCCAGCGCCGCCACCAGCAGCGGTACCGCTACCGTAGTGGCTTGCCAGATCCGGCCGTTGTAGCGGGCCGATATCACGCCGCGCTGTGCGAGCAAGGTGTTCCACAGGAAAACCGCCAGCGCTAGCGAGAACAGCACCATGGACGCGCGCCCGAGGGTGTCGCGCAGCGCGGGCAATGCCAGCGTTTCGGTGAACATGATCAGCCAGCCGCTGGGCACCACCAGCAGGCGCAGGCGAACGATCTGCCGGCGTAGCATCCGCCGCGCCTGCTCGCGCCACTGGTAATGGGCATCCAGTACGCCCTGGTCCCGTGCGATCTCGTGCACAAAATTGAGCACAAATACCAGCGGGGCAATGCCGGACAATGCCGCGCCGCTGGCGCCGGCATGGGAGTTGGCTGTAGAACCGAGTTCCAGCAGCACGCCGGTGAGGTACAGCAACAACGGCCACGGCACGGCGCGCAGCCCGGAATAGGCCAGGGCCCGCAGGGTCAGCCAGGCGCCATCGCGGTAGATGTCGCTCAAACGCGCGGTCTCGTGCAACTGCTGCCGACGTAATCGGCCGCGCAGCGCCATCAACAACAAAGGCAGGGCCAGACTCAGGGCCCGCCATGGTTGTGTCGCCAGGGTAGTCACCAGTGCGGAAGGCAGTTCGCCCCAGCGGGCCGGCTGTAGAAACTGGACCATCGCCGCCGGCCAGCTGCGCAGCCAGGTCAGGCCCATCGGGGCAAGATCCGCCGTCCACAGCAGACGCCGGTCGAGCAGGTCGGTGTAGTTCCCCGCCACTTGAAGCAATTGTTGCTCGCGACGATCCAGGTCGCTTAGCAGTGCGATGTGCCGCGCGTAGGCGTCGTCGAGTCGGCCCAGCAGATCCGCTTGGGCGCGCAGCAAGCCAATCAGGGTCCGGCGCAGTTGCGCCTGCGTGTCCTTGTCCAGCGGGGGTTGCAGCTTTTGCAGCTGCTCGGCCGCACGTTGGTAAGGCAGGCCCAGGGCCCGCTGCTGTTCGGTCAGTTGCAATTGCCGCAAGCGCGCCTCGCCGATATCGCGGTTGCGGGCAGTGGCAGTGCGCGAGTAGTCACTTGGCCGCGGCAGGCGCAAGCGGCGATCGTTCAAGGCCTGTACCAGGGCGCCGCTGAGGTCGGCCAGATCGAGCTGCGCCTGCGCGGTCCGGTACAGATCCTCGATTTCGCTCTGGCGGGTGCGAGTGGCGACGATGGCGCTGTCGGTCGAATCATCGGCCTGGAGTACCTGCGCCAGTTCGCGGGTCAGTGCCGCTTGTTGGGCTGCCGCCTGACGGATCAAGGGGTGGGCGTCCGCGGTGCTCTGCACGAGGGTTTCCGCGTCGACCAATTCCTGCTTGGCCAGTTTCTGCCGTGTTTCGCTCAGGCGCGCCGACAGCGCGGCGACCTGATCCTGGAGCACCACCGCGCGGCGTTCGGCGGCATCGCGCTCGGCCTGCGCCAATTCCCGCCGGACTTCCACCGTACGCAATTGTTCCTCGCGCAGGGCGATGCCGGCCAGCAGCGCGCTGCGCCGCGCTGCCGTGGCCAGGGATGTCGCTCGCGCCAACAGCCCGCCGGCCGCGTCGTCGGTCGGCGGCCGGTTGTCCATGTTCTGCAGGTTCGTCCGCGCCTGCGCCAGTTCGCGCTGCAAGGTGAGTGGCGCCTGGGTAAGCGCCTGGACTTGCCGGGCCAGCCTGTCGTATTCGCCGAGCGCCGCCTCGAGCGCCGCCTGGGCGTCCGACAGTGCCGCTCTGTGGGCAGTAACACCGGCGTTGCGTGCGGGCAGGGGTAGCAGCTCAGGGCGAGCGTCCCGCAGGGCGGCGATGCGCCCGGGCGCCAGGCGTGCGCGACGCGCGGTATCCTCGCGTTTCTCGTGCTGCGCGGCGGCATCCTGCACAGCGCGCTGCGCGGCTTGCAGCTGCGTTTTGGCAGCGGCGCGGTCGGCCTCGGTGAGCGCGCTGTCTGCCTGTACGGCACTCAGTTGCTGCTCGATGAGTGCCGTGTCGGGCACGTTGTCGTCGGCCAGGGCAAGGCCGCACAAGCCAAGCACCAGGCTTAGCGCACGCAACAGGTGCATGGACTCCAGAGCAAGTCTGCGGGCGCGGCTGCCGATCGCCGTCGGCGGTTTAGGCACCCGCGGTAATGCGCCGACGTAGGGCGGCGGCGACCTCGGGGTGCAAAAATACCGACACGTCGCCGCCAAAGCGGGCCACTTCCTTGACCAGGCTAGACGAGATAAACGCGTATTGCTCGGCCGGCGTGAGGAAAATCGTCTCCACCTCCGGGCGTAGATGACGGTTCATGGTGGCCAGCTGGAACTCATATTCGAAGTCCGATACCGCCCGCAGGCCGCGCAGGATGACCTGTGCCCGCTGACCGGTGACGAAGTCCACTAGTAAGCCGTCGATCGGCATGACGCGCACGTTCGGCAGATCGCCAATGGCCGCCGACACGAGCTGCAAGCGCTCGTCCAGACTGAACAGCGGCTGTTTGCTGATATTGCGGGCGACACCGACGATGACCTGCGCGAACAGCCGCGCCGCCCGCTGGATCAGGTCGACATGACCGTTGGTGATGGGATCGAAAGATCCCGGATAGACCACCGTCGCCATTGCATTCCCCGCGATCTGTCATGAGTACTGCTGGATAGGGTTGGCTCAGCCGCCCTCCCAGCGCAGCAGATGATAGCTGACCTCGCCGGCGCGCTTGCTGCGCCAGATGTCCAAACCCGGTGGTAGCGGCGGCGGGTCTGTGCGCGCGGCGTGCTCGATATACACCCACGCTCTGGCCGCCAGGCGTTGGCTTTCAATCAGGGCCTCAAGCAGCGGCGCCAGCGCGTCGTCCCCGAACGGCGGGTCCAGGAACACGAGGTCGAAGCGACGCCCGCTGCCGCGCAGGAAACTGGTGGCCCCCAGGCACTGCACCTCGGCGCCGACGGCGCCCAGCGTGGCGATGGCTTGACGCAGATAGGTCACCACGGCGGGATCGCGTTCCACCAGGACGGCGCTGTCGGCACCGCGTGACAGCGCCTCGAAGGCTAGCGCGCCACTGCCGCTGAACAGGTCCAGGCAACGCGCGCCGTCCAGGCTGCCCTGTAGCCAGTTGAACAAGGTCTCACGCACCCGGTCCGGGGTGGGCCGGATCTGCCCGGCTGGTGGAAAGCGCAGCCGTCGCCCGCGCCAGCGCCCGGCGATGATGCGCACCTCATTGCGTAGCGCGCGCATCGGGTGTCTTCGGCCGCGGCGTCGCCGGGCCAGCTCCGGGGCCGCTGTCGCCGCCCACCCGTACCAACACCAGACGCTCCGGATCCACGCGCCGGGTAAAGGCATCGCGTACCTGATCCACGGTCACCGCATTGACGCGCTCCACGTAGTGGTCGAGGTAGTCCATGGGCAGGCCGTAGAAGGCCAGTACCGCAAGCTGTTCGACGATCTCCCGGTTACTGTCCAGGCGCAGCGCGAAACCCCCAGTGAGATTGCGTTTGGCGGCGTCGAGTTCTTGCTCGCTGGGTCCGTCGTTGACGAATTCGTCGAGCGTCTGGCGCAGCAGCGCGATCGCCTCGCCGGCCTGATCGCCACGTGTTTGCAGGCCCATCATGAACGGCCCGGCCTGACTCATGGGTATGAAGCCGCTGTACGCGCTGTAGGCCAGGCCGCGCTGCTCGCGGATGACGTTGCTGACGCGCGACACCAGCCCTGAGCCGCCAAGGACGTGGTTACCCACCAGCAGCGGGAACAGATCCGGATCATCCCGCGTCAGCACGGGCGCGCCAAGCAGGATATGCGCCTGGGCCGAGGGGTGGCGGATGCGCACGTCGTCCGCCTGTACCAGTGGCAGCACGGTCGACAAGACCGGCGCGGCCTGGCCCGCCGGCAGGCCAGCCAGCACCCGTTCGACCAGCGCCGCCGCCCGGGTCCGGTCGACATCGCCCACCACCGCGACCACGGCGTTGCGGGCGACGTAGTAACGCTGGTGGAAGGCACGCAGGGCCTCCCGGGTGAGAGCCGGCAAGGCCTGCGGCTCGCCATCCGGCCAGCTGGCGTAGGGGTGGCTGCGGTAGGCGGCCTGGTAGAAGGCACGGCTTGCGATCTGGCCCGGCTGCTCGCGCTCCTGCGCCAGGGATACCTCCATTGCGCGTCGGCCCCGGGTCACCGCGTCGTCCGGAAAGCTCGCCCCTGCGAGCACTTTGCCGAGCAGGTCGGCGGCCGGATCGAGCAGCGGCGCGTCGCCCAGCGAACGCAGGGACACCACCGCCATGTCGCGCTGCGCCTGCGCACCGTACTGGGCGCCCAGGCGCTCGAAACCCGTGGCAATCGCCTGCGCGTCCAGACCCTCGGTACCGTCGAACAGCAGCCCGTTGACGAGCTTGGCCAGGCCGGGGGTGAGGTCGTCGCGGGCGCTGCCAGCGTCGAAGGCCACCCGAACGTCCACCATCGGCAGGTCGGGCGTGGTCACCAGCAGCACCCGGGCGCCGTTGCCGGTGGTCCAGGTTTGAATGTCTGGCAAAGCGCTGGCGGCGGCGCTCAGCAGTGCCCCCCCCAGCGCGCAGACCAGGCGCAGGGCCTTACCGGGCAACGTCATGACGACCTCCGGAAACGGCCGGGCGCCGGCTCGGCAGGGCGCCCGCCTGGGGTCGCAGAATGCCGACCGTGAGTTTGTCCTGGCCCAGATAGCGCAAGGCGACCTGTTGCACTTGAGTGGCGGTCACGGCGCGGATGCGCCGGGCGTAGTCCTCGCCCACCTGCCAGCCGATGCCGATGGTCTCCAGCATGCCGATTTGCATGGCCTGGTAGAACACCGAATCGCGCTGGAACACCTCGGCGGCGACCACCTGCGCCTTGACGCGGTCGAGTTCATCCTCCGCGACAGGGGTTTCACCGAGCATCCTGAGCTCCGCCCTGAGTGCCAGCTCCAGCTCCCGCGGCGAGTGGCCGGGTGCCGGCGTTGCCTCCAGCAGGAACAGGCCCGGCGCGCGGGAGAAAGCCCGATAGCCGGCGCCGACGCTGGCGGCGATTTCCTGGCCGCGGCGCAGGCGGCTGGCCAGGCGCGCGCTCTCCCCGCCATCGAGCACCCCGGCCAGCACTTCCAGGGCATACGGTTCCCAGTGGTCGGCATCGGAGTCGGCCGCTGGCGCGTGGTAACCCATTATCAGGTACGGCACCTGAGCCGGGGCTTTGAGTTCAAGGCGTCGTTCGCCGCGTTGCGGTGGTTCGGCTTGGCGTTTGGGGGCTGTGACGCGGCCTCCCGGCAAGCCGCCAAAGTAGCGCC
>CAZZHF010000097.1:0-9611 GCA_964653545.1 uncultured Gammaproteobacteria bacterium
GCTGTCGTGTCTGGGTCTGGGCGTGCAGCCGCCGCAGGCGTCCTGGGGCGGCCTGATTCGCGAGGGCAGCCGATACTTGCTGGTGGCGCCGCACTATCTGCTACTGCCAGGCGCCGCTTTGATGGCAGTGGTCTATGCCATCAGTGCCCTTGGCGAGCAGCTTCGCCAGCACCTGGACCCGCGACACGCGGGGTTGTCCATGCCCCGGGCAACACCTTGACCTACACCTGGGCCGACGCCGTGGGCAATCTTGGCGTGCTGCTGGTGCTGTTGAGCTACCTGGCTTTGCAGCTGGAGCGCATTGATGGACAGGGTTTTGCCTACTCCGCCTGCAACGCCCTGGGCGCCTTACTGCTGTTGATATCGCTGATCGTCAACTTCAATCTGTCGTCGGTGGTCATCGAGGTGTTCTGGCTGGCCATCAGCCTGTTCGGTGTGTGGCGGGCCGGGCAGCGCCGCCGCAAGCGGCGCCAGCAGCAGGCGGACCCTTAATCCCCAGGCGCGTCCAGCAGGCGTTTGAGCTCGTTCGGTGCGACGTAGCCGCCCAGCAGACGACCGTCGTCCAGGAGCATGGCCGGCGTACCGGACACGCCAAGCTTCTGACCGGCCTGGTAGTGTTCAAGAACCGGGTTTTCACAGACTTTTTCAGGCACTGCCTTACCGGCTTTGGCTTGGGTTATGGCGGCCTTTCGATCGGCAGCGCACCATACGTTCTGGGCTTTTCTGAACGACTCGGAATCCTCGCCGGCACGTGGAAATGCCACGTAGCGCACGGCGATGCCAGCAGCCTGGTACTGATCGATATGGCGGTGCAGCTCGCGACACCATCCGCAGTCCATGTCGGTGAACACCGTGACGCGGTGTGTCGGCTTGGCCGGTGAGAACACGATCGCGTCCTGATCCTTCAGTTGCTTCAGAAAGGCGAGGCGTTGCGGTACCAAGGTGTCCCGCTCGACCGCCTGAGCCGCCGCCTCGGTCAGGTTGCGTCTGCTCGCCACTTCAATGAGTGGTCCGCCCAGCATGTAGCGGCCATCGGCACTGAAGTAGTACACGGTGGACCCAAAAATGACTTCGTACAGGCCGGCAACAGCGGCTGGCTGGACGGCCGTGGGCGGCGCCTCGGGCGACACCTTGGCGATCACGTCCAGCAGTACCTGTGGCGTGTCGGCATGGCTCGCGGAACAGGTCAGCAGCGCCAGTGTGGCTAGCGCAACGTGGGTAAGGCGTTTCATGGGGTATCCGTGATGATGGCTTGGCGCCGATTGTATGCGCTCAACCGCGCGGGTGATGCTGCGCGTGCAGCGCCTTGAGTCGCTCGCGCGCGACGTGGGTATAAATCTGTGTGGTCGACAGGTCGGCGTGACCGAGCAGCATCTGTACCGCTCGCAGGTCAGCACCGTGGTTCAGCAAATGCGTGGCGAAAGCGTGACGCAGCGTGTGAGGTGAGGGCATGGTCTCGAAGCCAACCTGGCGTGCGTAGCGGCGCAGCAGGTGCCAAAAGGCCTGGCGGGTCAGCGCGCCGCCACGACGGGTGACGAATAGCGCATCGCTGACCTGGCCCTTTAACAAGGCTCCACGGGCACTGCCCAGATACTCGTCGAGGCGCATGAGCGAGTTCTCGCCCATCGGCACCATGCGTTCGCGGGCGCCTTTGCCGAGCACCACCAGTACGCCGCGGTTGAGGTCGACCTGCGCCATGCGCAGGCCAACCAGCTCGCTCACGCGCAGCCCGGTGGCGTAAATCAGTTCCAGCATGGCGGCGTCGCGCTGTGCCTCGGGGGTGTCACCGACCGGCGCCAGCAGCAGGCGCTCGACCTCGGCTTCGGTCAGGGTCTTGGGCAACGGGCGGCCCAGGCGAGGTGACTGGATGCGCCCGGTCGGGTCTTCCGAGGCCAGACCTTCTCGCACCAGGTAGTGGTAAAAGCCGCGAAGGGCGGACAACCGGCGACTGAGAGAGCGTGGAGCGAGCCGGGCCTGGGCCGGGGCACTGATAAAACCGAGGACTTCGCTGCGGGTGGCCGCGGTCAGCGTTATCCCACGCGCGGCAAGATGCACGGCAAAGGGACGCAGGTCGCCGCGGTAGGCCGACAGTGTGAGCCGGCTCGCGCCGCGCTCCAGCCACAGCCCTTCGAGAAAGCGTTCGATCAGGGCCGCGTCGCCGGGAATGGGGTCAGCTGGCGAAGTAGCGCTGTTCATGCGCCAACAGATGCTGTTTGAGGCGTGGCCAGGCGCCGGCGGCAGCGCCCATGAAACCGCCATCGCCGTTGGCGGCGATGATCCGGTGGCAGGGCACCAGCAGTACCCAGGGATTGGCGCGGCAGGCACCGCCAACGGCGCGGGCGCCGCTTGCCAGGTCGGCGGCAAGCTCGCCGTAGCGGCGGGTCTGGCCAGGCGCTATGGCCCGTAGCGCCGTCCACACCCTATGCTGAAATGCGGTGCCCTGCGGTGCGAGGGGGAGATCGGAAAAATCCGCGTCGGCGCCGTAAAAATAGCCGTCGATACGCCGCACGGCCTCGCCTAGCAGCGAATCACGGGTCTTGCAGGGCGGGGTATCAGCGCCCAGAAACGCGACTTTGCCGATGCCGTCGTGATGACGGCTCAGGCCAATCATGCCAAGCGGACTTGGCATGATGACGTCAAACCCGGCCGCGGACCGCGCCCGGCGCATCGCCAGGCCGGTTTTAGCCGCCGCTGGTTGGACGCGCGACGATCCGCTCGCGGATACGCGCGGCCTTGCCCTTGAGTTCGCGCAGGTAGTACAGCTTGGCGCTGCGCACGCGGCCCCGGCGCTTGACTTCGATGTCCTGTATCTGCGGGCTGTGGGTCTGGAACACGCGCTCCACGCCTTCGCCATGCGACATCTTGCGTACGGTAAAGGAAGAATGCAGCCCGCGGTTACGGCGGGCTATGACGACACCCTCGTAGGCCTGAAGCCGTTCGCGGTTGCCCTCCACTACCTTTACTTGCACGACCACGGTATCGCCGGGCCGAAACTCGGGCACCACGCGGGTCATCTGCTCGGCGTTGAGCTGGTCAATGATGTTCATGCTCTTTACTCCTGGTTGTCCAAGGCCGGGCACCGTCCGTCGGCGTCCGCCTGGGTCCTGTACTCATCGAGCAGCCGCTGCTGCTCGTCCGTCAAATTCAGCCTGTCCAGCAGGTCTGGCCGTCGCCGCCAGGTACGCGCCAGGGCCTGCTGCAGGCGCCACTGGCGTACCCGCTCGTGGTCGCCGCCGATCAACACTGGTGGCACCGCCCGTCCGGCCAGCGTCTGGGGTCGGGTGTAGTGCGGGTGATCGAGCAGGCCATGCACGAACGAATCCTGCATTGCCGACTCGGCATCTCCCAGCACACCCGGCAACAGGCGCACGATGGCGTCGATCATGACCATGGCCGGCAGCTCGCCGCCGCTGAGCACATAATCGCCGCAGGACCATTCCTCGTCTACCGCGAGCTCAAGCGCCCGCTCGTCCACTCCCTCGTAGCGGCCACATAACACCAGCAGCCGTGGCCGTTTTGCCAATGCCTGCGCCGCGGCATGGTCGAAGCGTCGGCCCTGCGGCGTGACATAGGCCACGCGCACCGGCTGATCCGACGCGGCGCGCGCCGCGGTAATCGCCGCCAGCATTGGTTCGGCCTTCAGAACCATGCCGGGTCCACCCCCATAAGGGGCATCGTCCACCGTGCGATGCCGGTCGCTCGCAAAGTCGCGCAATTGCCACAGTTGCAGGCTGGCAATGCCACTGTCGATAGCGCGCCCGACGACGCCATGTTGCGCCACCGCGCCGACCAGCTCCGGAAACAGGGTCACGACGTCGATGCGCATCGGTGTTCAATACTCCGCGTCCCAGTCGACCTCGATACAACCAGAATCAATGTCCACCTTCTTAACCACTTGCGGCAGCGCGAACGGGATCAACCGCTCGCGTTCGCCCTGCACCACCAGCACGTCGTGCACGCCGGTCTGCAGCAACTGTTGCACCCGCCCCAGCGCAATTCCGTCCACCGTGACCACCGCAAGACCCAGCAGATCGTGCCAGTAGTAGGAGCCTGACGGTGTCGGGGCCAGTGCCGCGCGTTCCACAGACAATTCGTAACCGGTGAGCGCGGCGGCGGCATCTCGGTCATCGACGCCAGAAAAACGCACCATTGCGCGTTCGCCCTGCATGCGACCTTCGGCGATGCTGAAACTTCGCGTCTTGCCCCCCCGACTGCCGACCAGGCTGGCATACCCCAGCAGACCCTGCGGTGGGTCGGTGTAGGACCACACCTGCGACCAGCCTCGCAGGCCATGCGGGGCGCCGATGCGCCCGATGACTACCGGCTGTTGTGGCGCGCCGCGGGGCGCGCCCGCCTCAGACGGCAGCGGCAGCCTTGCGGCACTGTTTGAGCAGCGCCGCCACTCGGTCGCTGGTCTTGGCGCCGACGCCGAGCCAGTAGTCCACCCGTTCCAGATCGAGTTTTGTCGGTACTTCGTTGGCGGTGGCGATCGGGTTGAAGAACCCAATCTGTTCGATGAAGCGGCCATCACGCGGGTTGCGACTGTCAGTCACGACCACGCGGTAGAACGGCCGTTTCTTGGCCCCGCCACGGGCAAGGCGAATGGTAACCATGGGTGGGTTCCTGCTGCTGCATTGAGCGCCTCGCCGACAGGGCCGGTCGCGGCAAACGGGGAATTTTATTGCCGCGACGGCTTAAACTCAACCGCGACCGGGAAACTGTCCGCGCATGGAGCCCATGCCGCGCATCATTTTTTTCATTCCTCCGGGGCGGGTGAGTTTTTTCATCACCTTCTGGCTTTGTTCGAATTGCTTCAGCAGGCGGTTGACGTCCTGTATCTGCACGCCGGAGCCAGCGGCGATGCGCCGCTTGCGCGAGCCGTTGATCAGGTTCGGAAAGCGCCGCTCCCGGGCGGTCATGGAGCAGATGATGGCCTCGGTGCGCACCAGCTGCTTACCGTCTGCCATCTGTTCGCGCGCCTGGGCGCTGACGCCGCCCATGCCGGGCAGCTTGTCGAGCAGACTGCCCACACCACCCATGCTCTGCACCATTTTCAGCTGATCGCGAAAATCGTTGAAGTCAAAGCCCTTGCCGCGGCGCAGCTTGTCTTCGAGCTGCGCGGCCTGCTGTTGGTCGACGTTGCGCTGGACCTGCTCGACCAGGGTCAGTACATCGCCCATGCCCAGGATGCTGGAGGCAATACGTTCCGGGTGAAAAGGCTCGAGCGCGTCGACCTTCTCGCCGATACCCAGGAACTTGATTGGCGCGCCGGTAATCTCGCGGATGGACAGCGCGGCCCCGCCGCGCGCGTCGCCGTCGGCCTTGGTCAGGATGACGCCGGTCAGTGGCAATGCGTCGTGAAATGCCTTGGCGGTATTGGCGGCATCCTGGCCGGTCATGGCGTCGACCACGAACAGCGTCTCAAGCGGCCGTATGGCCGCATGCATGGCCGTGATCTCTGCCATCATGTCGGCGTCGATGTGCAGCCGCCCGGCGGTGTCGACGATCACCACGTCGATGGCCCGGCGTCGCGCCTCGGCCAGCGCGCTGGTCGCGATGTCGACCGGTTTTTGGCTGGCGTCGCTCGGGAAGAACTGGGCACCGACCTGCCCGGCGAGGATGCGCAGCTGTTCGATGGCGGCCGGCCGGTAGACGTCGGCGCTGACCAGCATTACGGACTTCTTGCTCTGTTCCAGGATCCGGCGCGTCAGTTTGGCGCTGGTGGTGGTTTTGCCCGAGCCCTGCAAGCCGGCCATGAGGATGACCACCGGCGCTGGCCCGTTGAGGTTGAGCGCCGAGTTCTCGCTGCCCATGAGCCGGACCAGGCGCTCGTGGACCAGCTTGACCAATAGCTGACCTGGGTTGAGGCTCTTGGCCACGTCCCGGCCGATGGCCTCCTGGCGTACCTGCTCGACGAAGCCACGCACCACCGGCAGCGCCACGTCGGCTTCGAGCAGCGCCATGCGCACTTCGCGCAGGGCGTCCGCGATGTTGTCGTCGTTCAGGTAGGCCTGGCCGCGCAGGCGGCGCACGGCGGTTTCCAGACGGGTGGAAAGGCTGTCGAACATGGGCGTCGGATGTCGGGAAGGAACGGCGTTTAACATGCGCGCCGTACTACGCAAGCAACCGACATTCTAAATGCAGCCGCCCGATGATGCTGTCGTGGTGCCTACGGCCCCCGGCAAGCACAGCAGTTTCAGTTTCGTCGACAGGGCGCCGGTGCTGGCTGCGCTGGGCGGTGCCGGACGAGTGCTCGACCTGGGCTGTGGAGTGGGGGACTGGAGTCTGGCGCTGGCCAGTGGCGGCACGTCGGTGCTGGCGATCGACCGCTGGCGAGCCGGTCTGGGTTGGCTGGGCCAGCAAGGGCAAGGACTCCCGCTATTGGCGCTGGAGGCAGACCTGGGCACTCCGTTACCGGTTGCGGATGGCGCCGTGGGCGGGGTGCTACTGGCGCTGGTTCTGCACCATCTGCGGGCGAGCGGTGTCGCGGCGCGACTTGTCATCGAGGTTGCCCGCGTGTTGCGGCCCGGTGGACTGATGGCGGTGGTTGAGTTTCTGCCGGTGCCGCCGCCGCCTGGGCCGCCGCTGGCGGCGCGCCTCAGCGCGCAGCAGGTGCTGGCACTGTCGGCGAACGCCGACCTGATCGAGTCCGCGACCCAGCCGATTGCCGATCACGTTGCCCTGTACGTTTCGCGAAAGCCGTCATGAACGCGGCCGTGCTGCGTCTGGCGGATGTCGACCCGGCGGACCTGCGCGCTGTGCTGGGTCAGTATGGCCTGGCGCTTGAGCCGCTGCCGGCGGGCGTGCTGATACCCGGCAGCTATTGGCGGGACGAGGAAGCCGGTTTGATCGGTGACGTGTTGTACCTGCGGCCGGATACGCCGCTGCATTCGGCGCTGCACGAGGCCAGCCACTGGCTGTGTCTGGACGCGGTTCGGCGAACCGGCCTGCATACCGATGCCGGCAGCGATGACATTGAAGAATGCGCGGTCTGTTACTTGCAGATCCTGCTGGCGGATCGTGTGCCTGGCCTTGGCCGGCAGCGGATGTGGCAGGACATGGACGCCTGGGGCTACAGCTTTCGACTCGGTTCGGCGCGGGCCTGGTTCGAACAGGATGCCGAGGATGCCCGTGCCTGGCTGGCGTCGCGCGGGCTGTTGGCGCTTGTCGGACCTGGTTGCTGAACTACAAATAGACACCCTGAGTGCTGCCACCGTCCACCGTGATGACGCTGCCGCAGATATAGGACGCGCGCGCCGACGCTGCCATGAAGCTGGCGTCGGCCACGTCTTCGGGGCGGGCCATGCGGCCGAGAGGCAGTGCGGCATCGATCTCGGCCTGGAGCTGTTCTGGCGTTTTGCCTTCCGCAGGGGCGCGGGAGTTGACCAAACGCGTCCAGCGGTCGGTCGTCACGCCAGACGGCGCCACGCCCAGCACACGGATGCCCTGCGGGGCACACAGATCGGCAAAGCTCTTGGTGAAGTTATACAGTGCGGCGTTACTGATGCCGACCGACATATAGGATGGTTTGGGGTTGCGCGCGGCAGTGCCCAGCACATTGACGATGACGCCGCTTTTTTGCGCCCGCATGATGGGATAAACGGCCTGACAGGCGCGAATGTGGCATTGCAGTTTCTGGTTCCAGCCGGCCAGCCAGTCCTGGTCAGTTATCTCGCTGAACTCACCGGCTGGCAGTTTGCCGGCGGCGTTGTTGACCAGCACGTCGATGCGCCCATAACGTTCGCGCGCGGTGCCCATGAGCCGCGCGACGTCGCTGTCGACGGTAACGTCGCACACGGCGGTTGCCGCTTGCGGCGCACCGGCGGCGCTGGCTGCCGCGGCGGCGGCCGTGAGACTATCCTCGTCACGCGCTGCCAACAACAAGTGGGCGCCCTCGCTGGCGAAGCCGAGGGCGGTTGCGAGGCCTATACCTTTGCTAGCACCTGTGATCACGACCACTTTCTCGGCCAGTTCGAGATTCATGTCGCGGGTTCTCCAGCGGGTGTTGGTGAGCGGTTCGGCACTATACACGACCATATTGAGGCAACGTTTGCGCCCACATTGCCGAGGTTTGTGCAACGCCGACGGCGCGCGGTGAGGCATGGACTATCTGCCCATATTTCTGGACGTGCGTGCTCGCCCGTGCCTGGTGGTAGGGGGCGGACCGGTGGCGGCGCGCAAGCTGGCCTTGTTGTGCCGTGCCGGGGCCAGCGCGGTTGTGGTGGCACCAACGCTGGTAGACGAGCTGCACGCACTGGCCGGAGAGGTCGAGCTACGCCAGCGGCCGTTTATGGACTCGGACCTCGACGGGATGACGCTGGTGATTGCCGCCACGGATGATGCAGCGGTCAACGCCCAGGTGGCGGCGCTGGCCAGGGCGCGCGGGTTGCCGGTGAACGTGGTGGACACGCCGACACTGTGCAGTTTCATTATGCCGGCGGTGGTGGATCGTTCGCCGGTGATTGCGGCGGTCAGCTCCAGTGGTCGCGCACCGGTACTCACTCGCTTGTTGCGGGCGCGGCTGGAGACGTTGATCCCGACCGCTTATGGCCGCCTTGCCGAGTTGGTGGGCGGGGTGCGCGGGCGGGTGCGCGAGCGCATTAGCGATCCGCTTGCCCGCCGCCGCTTCTGGGAAGACACCCTACAGGGACCGGTGGCCGAGCTGGCGCTGTCCGGTCAGCAGGAGCGTGCGCAGCAACTGCTCCAGCGCCTGCTGGAGCGCGTGGACCCCAGCGCCGGTGTGGGCGAGGTTTATCTGGTCGGCGCCGGGCCGGGTGATCCCGACCTGCTGACGTTTCGCGCGCTGCGGCTGCTGCAGCAGGCGGATGTGGTGATTTACGATCGCCTGGTGGCGCCGGAAATTCTGGACCTGGTGCGGCGCGAGGCGCAGCGCATCGATGCCGGCAAGCGGGCCAGTCAGCACACCCTGCCTCAGGAAGATATCAACGCCCTGCTGGTACGCCTGGCGCGCGAGGGCAAGCGGGTGTTGCGTCTGAAGGGCGGCGATCCGTTCATGTTCGGGCGTGGTGGCGAGGAGATAGCCACCCTGGCCGCGCAGGGGATTCCGTTCCAGGTCGTGCCCGGGGTGACCGCCGCCAGCGGTTGTGCCGCGTACGCCGGTATTCCATTGACGCACCGTGACCACGCGCAGTTGTGCGTGTTTGTCACCGGCCACTTGAAGGACGGTAGCGTGGACCTGCCATGGCCGCAGTTGGTGGCACTCGGCGGCACGCTGGTGGTGTATATGGGCCTGGGTGCCCTGACGGCGATCTGCGACGCGCTTATTGCGCATGGCAGGGACGCCACTACACCGGCAGCGGCGATTGCTCAGGGCACGACCTTGCGACAGCGCGTGGTCATCGCCACTCTGGCCGATCTGGCGCACCGGGCGCAGGACCTGGATGGGCCGGCGCTGATCATAGTCGGCGGCGTCGTCGGACTGCACGAAGCACTGGCCTGGTTTGCTCCCCAGGCGCCGGACGCGTCCGCGTGATCGGATCTAACCCTCTGCTGCGCTCGCGGCTGTTCTGGGTTGGGCTGCTGTACTTCGCCCAGGGCCTGCCGTTTGGCATTTTTCTTGACATGCTGCCGGTGTACTTTCGCCAGCACGG
>CAZZHF010000098.1:0-602 GCA_964653545.1 uncultured Gammaproteobacteria bacterium
GGCCGATGATCTTGCGCTTGGCCTCCGGGTCGGCCTCGCCGGCCAACGCGTCCAGGAAGCGTTGCTGCGCGTTGACGCGGATGACGCGCACGCCAAGCCGTTCGGCGAAGGTGGCCATCAGCTGGTCGCCTTCGTCCAGCCGCAGCAGGCCGTTGTCGACGAAGACGCAGGTCAGGCGGTCGCCGATGCAGCGGTGCAGCAGCGCCGCCAGAACGGACGAGTCCACACCGCCGGATAGCCCCAGCAGCACCCGTCCGTCGCCGACCTGGGCGCTGACGCGAGCCAGCAGCTCGTCCAGGATCTGGCCGGGGGTCCACAACGGCCGAGCGGCGCAGATGTCGAGCACGAAGCGGCGCAGGATCTGGCGCCCTTGCAGGGTGTGCGTCACTTCCGGGTGGAATTGCAGGCCGTAGAGGCGGCGCTCGACGTCGGCCATGGCCGCCAGGGGGGCACCGGCACTCTCGCCGATGGCCACGAAGCCGGGCGGCAGTGCCTCGACCCGGTCGCCGTGGCTCATCCACACTTCCAGCTGGGCATGGCCGCCGGCCTCACGGTCGCGAAGCGGGCCGAACAGTGGATTCTCGGCGCGCACCGTGACTTCG
>CAZZHF010000098.1:612-9592 GCA_964653545.1 uncultured Gammaproteobacteria bacterium
GGTGCTGCCCGCCGACCACGCGCCCGCCCAGTTGCGCCGCCATGGCCTGCATGCCGTAGCAGATGCCGAGCACCGGCACGCCCAGGTCGAACACCGCCGCCGGCACGCGCGGGGTGGTGGCTTCCACCACCGACTGCGGCCCGCCGGACAGCACGATGCCGCGTGGCGCGAAGGCGCGCACGAACGCGTCACTGACGGTCCACGGGTGGATTTCGCAGTAGACCTGATCCTCGCGGATGCGCCGGGCGATCAGCTGCGTGTACTGCGAGCCGAAGTCGAGAATCAGGATGCGGTCGGTGTGAATGTCGGTCATGGGCGCGCGGCGAGATAAAAAAACAGCATGGGGCAGCAGCGCCGATCTTTGGCGCGCCGACGATTTGGGGGAAGGGACCGCGCCCGGTTATCTCAGTACGAGGGGTAGTTGGGCGCTTCCTTGGTCACCGTCACGTCGTGTACGTGGCTTTCCGCCACGCCAGAGCCGGTGATGCGCGCAAAGCGCGTCAGGCTGCGGAATTCTTCCAGGTTGCGGCAGCCGGTGTAACCCATGCTGGCGCGCACGCCGCCACACAGCTGATGCATGATCGGCACGGCGCTGCCCTTGTACGGCACGCGACCCTCGATGCCCTCGGGCACCAGTTTTTCGGCGTCGCTGGCGTCCTGGAAATAACGGTCGCTGGAGCCGTACTGGCCACCCATGGCGCCGAGCGAACCCATGCCCCGGTAGGATTTGTACGAGCGGCCCTGATACAGCTCAACCTCGCCCGGTGCTTCCTCGGTGCCGGCGAAAATATTCCCCAGCATCACCGTGTGGGCGCCGGCCGCCAGCGCCTTGGCCAGGTCGCCGGAATAACGCACGCCGCCGTCGGCAATCAACGGCACGTCGGTGCCTTGCAGGCCCTGGGCGGCGTTGTGGATGGCGGTGATTTGCGGCACGCCGACGCCGGCCACCATGCGCGTGGTGCAGATCGACCCCGGCCCGATACCGACCTTGACGCCGTCGGCGCCAGCCTCGACCAGAGCCCGGGCGCCTTCGCCAGTGGCGACATTGCCGCCAACGACCTGGGTGTCCGGGTACTCGGCCTTGACCCAGGTGACCATGTCGAGCACGCCGCGGGTATGGCCGTGCGCGGTATCCACCACCAGCACGTCGACACCGGCCGCGATCAGCGCCTCGGCCCGCTCGCGTCCGCCAGGGCCGACGCCAACGGCCGCGCCGATCAGCAGGTGGTCCAGGTCGTCGCGAGCGGCGGTGGGGTACTGGGTCTGTTTTTCGATGTCCTTGACGGTGATGAGGCCACGCAGGCGAAAGGCGTTGTCCACCACCAGCACTTTTTCGATGCGGTGGGTGTGCAGCAGGGCGATCACGTCCTCGCGCGGCGCGCCCTCGCGCACCGTCACCAGGCGCTCGCGCGGCGTCATGATGGTCGACACCGGTGCCCCGAAGTTGGTCTCGAAACGCAGGTCGCGGGCGGTGACGATGCCCATCAGGTCCTCGCCATCGACCACCGGCACGCCGGAAATATGATGCGCCCGGGTCAGCGCCATCACCTCGCCAATACTCATGTCCGGCCGCGCGGCAATGGGATTCTTGATGACGCCGCTTTCGAATTTTTTGACGCGCAGGACTTCCGCGGCCTGGCGTTCGATGGGCATGTTCTTGTGAATGATGCCCATGCCGCCCTGCAGGGCCAGGCAGATGCCCAGCCCGGACTCGGTGACCGTGTCCATGGCGGCGGACAGCAGCGGAATGCGCAGCGTGATGCCACGCGTGACGCGGGTGCCGAGGTCCACTTCGCGTGGCAACACGTCGGAGTAGGCCGGAATCAGCAGGACGTCGTCGAAGGTCAGGGCGTCGTAGGCGATGCGCATATGAAGGCGACCGGCGGCGGCTGCGTGAATGGCCGCTCATTATAGTCCGCGACAGCCGGCGACCGAGCGGCTTGCCCCTGGAGGCGCGGGCCGGGTGTCTATAATGCCCGGCCCTGTCGCGGTGAGCGCCCATGCCAGCTGTCGAATCTCCTGCCCACAGTGCCGCTGTGCCGACGCGTGATGTCTACAGCGTGTCGCGCCTGGCGCTGGAAGTGCGCAGCTTGCTGGATACCGGCTTTGCCCTGCTGTGGCTGGAGGGTGAAATCGGCAATCTGACCGCCGCCGCGTCCGGACATCTTTATTTCACACTGAAAGACAGCCGTGCCCAGGTGCGCTGCGTGATGTTCCGCTCGCGGGTGCAGGTGCTGCGCGAGCGGCCACGCAGCGGCGACCAGGTGCTGCTCAGGGTAAGGGTGTCGTTCTACGAGGATCGCGGCGAGTTCCAGCTGCTGGAGGAGCACCTTGAGCCGGCGGGTGACGGTGCGCTGCGCCGGGCGCTGGAGGAACTCAAGGCCCGGCTCGACGCCGAGGGCCTGTTTGACGTGGCCCGCAAAAGGCCGCTGCCGGCGCTGCCGGGGAAACTGGTGCTGGTAACCTCGCCGCGCGGCGCTGCGGTGCATGATGTGCTGACCACATTGGCGCGTCGCTGGCCGGCTCTGGAAGTGCTGTTGCTGCCGGTGCCGGTGCAGGGCGAGGGCGCGGTCAGCGCCATTGCCAACGCCATCGATCTTGCTTCCGAAAATGCCCTGGGTGATGCGCTGCTGCTGGTACGCGGCGGCGGTTCGCTGGAGGATCTGGCCGCCTTCAACGACGAACAGGTGGTGCGGGCGCTGGCGCGTTGCACCCTGCCAACAGTGGTTGGGGTGGGTCACGAGGTGGACTTCAGTCTGGCGGATCTGGTGGCCGATCAGCGCGCGCCGACCCCCACCGCGGCCGCGGAACTGGTGGCGCCGGACCGCGCCGAGTGGCTGACCGCGTTGGCACAGCGCCAGCGGCGTTTGCTGCGCGCCTTGCAACATCAGCTTGGGCGGCAACAGCAGCGCGTGGATTATCTGGCGCGGCGGCTGGTACACCCGGGCGAACGCCTGAGCCGACTGTCCGACGATCTGGTCCGTCTGCGGCGGCGACTGAGTCTGGCGACGCTTGCCTGCCTGGAACGGCAGCGCATGCGTCAGGAGCGCGTGTTGATGGGCCTGCGCGCCGCTTCGCCAACGCGGCGCATCATGGATGGCGCCAGCCGCCTGGATGCCGCGGGTCGTCGGCTCGCGCGGGCGCAGCAGCAACGTCTGCGCGCCAGTCGCGAGGCGCTGGCCGGGACCGGCGCCCGCTTGCACGTTCTGAGTCCACTGGCCGCTCTGGGACGGGGCTACGCCATCGTCTCCCGGCCGCCGGATATCGCAGTGGTACAGTCCGCGGCCCAGCTGGCGGTGGGTGACCGGGTGCGTTTGCGCCTCGGCACGGGCGCCGCGGATGCGCGCATCGAAACAATCGATCCAACCGGACACGGGGACTGACATGGCAGGGATGCAGGTTCATATTCGCTGGCGCCAGCCGGAGCGCGCGGCTCGGCGAGGGATCAGCCTGCTGGCCGGGTTGTGCTTGCTGGCGGCGCCGTTGCTGGCAATGGCCTTGCCCCGCCATGCCCCGGTGCCCGGCGGTGTGGCCGTGCTGGCCCTTCCGGCCGGTTTCGACGCGGCAGGCCAGGCCAGTTTCGCCGGCAAGCCCGTGCTGACGGTGCCATCCGACGACGGCTGGCGGGCGTTGGTCGGCATACCGCTCGGGCACACGCCGGGGCCATCGGCGCTGCGTCTGCGTTTTGCTGACGGTCGCACGCAGAACATTGGTTTCACCGTGCTGGCGCATGACTATCCGGTGCAGCGGATCACGATCACCGACCAGAACCAGGTGACCCCATCGGCGACCAGCATGAAACGCATCCAGCGCGAACAGGTGCAGATTCTGGCGGCGTTTCGGCATCGCTCGGCTGTTTTGCTACCAGAGGCGCCGCTGCTCGGTTTTGCGATGCCGGCACAGGGACCGCTGAGCAGTAATTTCGGCTTGCGCCGGGTCATCAATGGCCAGCCACGCAGCCCACATTCCGGCATCGACATCGCCGCGCCGGCCGGGGCTCCGGTGGTTGCCCCGGCGCCGGGGCGCGTGCTGCGCGTGGGCGATTATTTTTTTACCGGCAACACGGTATTCGTCGACCACGGCCAGGGCCTGGTCACGCTGTATTGCCATTTAAGCGAGACCGACGTCCGCGAAGGCCAAACACTGGCCACCGGCGATGCTATCGGCAAGGTGGGCAGCACCGGTCGCGCAACCGGGCCACACCTGCACTGGGCGTTGAGCCTGAACGACGCGCGCATCGATCCGCGGCTGTTTCTGGCAACGCAAGCGCAGGCGGCGCGCTAGGGACGTGCCGAAACGACTTCCATTCACGGTTCGACAGGCTCACCACGAACGGAATCAATGACGACCGTTCGTCCTGAGCCTGTCGAAGGACTTGTTCAGCGCTCGCACAAGGCGTCGGTTCACGACGCATGAGGACCAACAAATGAGTAGTACCGCGCCAGGTATTGGCGACATCACCGACAAACGGCTGCTGATCATCGGCGCCAGTCGGGGCATCGGCCTGGCCATCGCGACGCGCGCCGCGCAGCAAGGCGCGGTGGTTCATCTGACGGCGCGCAGTGCCCAGGCGGCGGCCGATACTGCGGCGGCCATCGCGGCGCAGCACGGTGCGCGGGCGACCGGCCATGGCCTGGATTTGGCCGCCAGCGACGCCACGGCGCGTCTGGATGCGGTGCTGGAAGTGGTCGGTGAACTCGACGCTCTGATCTACAACGCCGGCCTGAGTCACGTTTATGCGCGGCCGGAGAACATCAGCGATGCCGACTTCGACCAGATCATGGCGGTGAACCTGCGCGGGCCGTTTCTGGCCGCGCGCGCCTTCGGGGCCCGGTGTCTGGCGCAGCACCGTCCGGGAGCGATTGTGTTCATCGCTTCTGTCGCCAGCTTTGTAGGTTCCCCACGCCTGTCGGTCTATGCCACCAGCAAAGCCGGCATGCTGGGTCTGACCCGCAGTCTGGCGGTGGACTGGGCGGCAGATGGGATTCGGGTCAACGCCGTGGCGCCCGGCTGGGTGGCCACCGACATGACGCAGGGCCTGCAGGACAACCCGCGCCTGCACGAGCGCCTGACCACGCGCGTGCCGATGGGTCGCTTCGCCCAGCCACAGGAAATAGCCGACGTGGCACTATTCCTAACCTCCGACAGCGCGCGCTATGTGACCGGCTCGGTATACAGTGTGGATGGCGGTTTGCTGGCTGGCTGACCGCGGCGCAGGGATGCGCTGGCAAGCGAATGCCCTGCGGGCGCGCGCTTGAACAGTTGCGGAGCTTGGTGTTTTCGGGGGTTCGGGGATCCGAGAAGTTCGCAGGGACGTGTTCGGACCTGGATTAGCATTACCACGGCGGCGTTGGCCGTCTTTAGTCAGGGGAGAGTGTTATGGCTTATGTACGCGCGTGTTCAGAGAATGACGTGCCGGCCGGCGGCATGGCCCGTTTCAAGGTCAATGGCGAAGCGGTTGTTGTGTATAACCTTAGCGACGGCTTCCACGCGACCGGCGCAAGCTGTTCGCATGTGTTCGGGCCGCTGGCGCGCGGCAAGATCCTTGACGGTCAGCGCGTCCAGTGTCCCTTGCACCGGGCCGAGTTCGACATCAAGACCGGCGAGGCCGTGAAGTGGGCCTGCTTCCCGCCGGGGGTGCAGTTGCTGAATCTGTTCCGGCCCAAGAAGCCGATCAAGACGTATCCCACCAAGGTGGAAAACGGCGCCGTGCTAGTGGACGTGTGACCGTCGCGGCGTGACGGCTGGCGGTGTCCCCGGTTGGGGCGCCGCCTAGCCGCGCGCCAGCACCGAGTCGGCCACGTACGGATTGCCGCGCCGCTCGGCGCCGAAGGTGGACATGGGGCCGTGGCCGGGGACAAAGCGCACGTCGTCGCCCAATGGCCACAGCTGCTCGGGGATGGCTCGCAGCAGGTCGGCGTGGTTGCCGCGCGGCAGGTCGGTGCGGCCGATGGAGCCGGCGAACAGCACGTCGCCGACCATCGCCAGGCGGCTGTCGGCCGCGAAGAAAATCACATGCCCCGGCGTGTGGCCCGGGCAGTGGCGCACGGCCAGTTCCACCTGCCCGAAGCGCACCGTGTCGCCGCCCTTGAGCCAGCGGTCGGGGGTGAAGGCCGGCAGCGGCGGGAAGCCGAACATCTGTGCCTGCATGGGCAGGCCCTCGATCCAGAACGCGTCGTCCGGGTGCGGGCCTTCCACCGGCACGCGGTAGCGGTCGCGCAGGTTCACGGTGCCGCCGACGTGGTCCAGGTGGCCGTGGGTGAGAAAAATCTTTTCCAACCGCGCGCCGTGGCGTTCAATGGCGGCGACGATGTCGTCCACATCGCCGCCCGGATCGACCAGTGCCGCGGTGTTGCTCGCCGGGCACACCAGCAGGGTGCAGTTCTGCTGCAGGGGTGTGACCGGGATGATCTCGAACCGCAGTGTCTCGGGACTGGGATTGGTCATGTCGCGCGTCAGTCTTCCAGTTTGTGCTCAATGATCAGGTGGTCCTGCACCACCTGCCCCCCGATCAGGTGTTCCTGGATGATGCGTTCCAGTACCGGCGGGGTGCAGGAGTGGTACCAGGTGCCATCCGGGTAGACCACCGCCACTGGCCCACCCTCGCAGATGCGCAGGCAGCCGGCTTTGGTGCGGTAAACGCCGCCGTCACCGGTAAGCTTGAGCTCGTTCAGGCGTTTTTTCAGGAAATTCCAGGATTCGATGCCGGCCGCCCTGTCACAGCACTTCGGTTCGCTCGGGTCGGCGCACAGAAAGATGTGGCGGCGGATGCGGTCGACGCCCAGAGACTCGGCGGTTTCACGAATCGTGCTCATGGTGATCCTTTGGCTGGCGATAGGCTGTTCGCGCCGCACGGTGCGAACAGCGGTGCGGGCGGCATGATGGCGGTGGGCCGGCTCGGGCGTCAACGCGGCGTGTGCATACTCGCCGGCTTGCTGTGGCTGGCCGGCTGTGGACAGGCGCAGTATCCGGCCATGCCGGTACTGCGTATGGGCCTGGCACAGCCAGTGCTGGACCTGGATCCCCGGCGGGGCGGTGATGCGGCCTCCGCCCGCGTGGCGCGGCTGCTGTATTCGCGTCTGATCGATCTTGATGCGGCTTACCGGCCGCGGCCGGCTGCGGCCGACTGGCAGCAGCTCGATGCCCTGCATTACCGGTTGACGCTGCGCCAGCCCGTGCCGCGCTTTGCTGACGGTGCGCCGCTGGTGGCCGCCGACGTGGTGGCGACTTATCGGGCCGTGCTCGATCCGGCCGCGGCCTCGCCGCTGCGCGCCGAGCTGGGGCCGCTGGCAAGCGTGCATGCCACCGCCGACGGCCAGATCGATTTCACGCTGAGTCGACCGGACGCGCTGTTCCCCGGGCGTCTGACGCTGGGCATCCTGCCGGCGCGCTGCGCCGGTTCAGTGCCCGCCACGCCACCCTGTCACTACGACGGCAGTGGGCCGTTCGCGCTCGAAACGCTGGCCACCGACCGGGTAAGACTGCGCAGGCGACGCGACGACTTGGGGCTGGAGTTCCAGGTGGTGCCGGACCCGACCGTGCGGGTGCTCAAACTGCTGCGTGGCGAGTTGGACCTGCTGCAGAATGATCTGCCGCCGGAGCTGCTGCGCGAGCTCGACCGTCGCCCGGGGGTGCGGGTGGTGCGCGCGCCGGGCAGCAGCTACCACTACCTGGGTTTCAACCTGGCCGATCCTGTGACCGGCGACCTGCGCGTGCGTCAGGCGGTCGCGCATGCCATCGACCGCGAGGCACTCGTGCGTTACCTGCTGGCCGGTGCTGCGGTGCCGGCTGGCAGCGTGCTGCCGCCGGGTCATTACGCCGCTGCCAGGCTGCCGCCTTATGAACACGATCCAGCGCTGGCGCGCCGGCTGTTGGCCGAGGCCGGGCTGGACTCGCCGCGGTTGGTTTACAAGACCTCGACCGACCCGGTGCGCGTGCGCATCGCCACTGCATTGCAGGCACAGCTCGCCGCGGCCGGTATCCGGGTACAGGTACAAAGCCACGAATGGGGCAGTTTTTTTGGCGACGTGCGGGCCGGTCGCTTCCAGTTGTACTCGCTGGCCTGGGTGGGCATCCGCCAGGCAGATGCCTTGCGACACATCTTCCACAGCGGGTCGCTGCCACCGGGCGGCGCCAATCGCGGCCGTTTTGCAAACCCTGCCGTGGACGCGCTGCTTGATGCCGCCGCCAGGACCGGCGGCGAGCGCCAGGCCGCCCTGTACCGGCAGGCGCAGATAGCAATCCACGAGGCGCTGCCTTACGTGCCGCTGTGGTACGAGGATAATGTGTACGTGGCCCGCGCCGGTGTGCGTGGTTACACGCTGCGCCCGGACGGCGCCTACGATGCCCTGGAGTTCACCGAGCCACCGCATGCCCGAGATTCGAATTGACCTGGCCCGCCAATGGCTCGAATTGCGAGAACGCGGCGCGTTACTGCTGGCAGTGCCGGTGTCTACCGCGGCGGCCGGCGCAGGTGAGGTCAATGGCAGTCTGCAGACGCCCCGCGGACGACATGTGGTGCGCGCACGGATCGGCGCCGGAGAGCCCAGCGGCGCGGTATTCGTAGGCCGCCGGCCGACCGGCGAGATATACAGTCCGGAACTTGCCGCCCTTCATCCGGGGCGGGACTGGATACTGACGCGCATCCTGTGGTTGTCCGGCTGCGAGCCAGGCCGCAATCGCCTGGGGCAGGTCGACACCATGCGCCGCTATATCTACATCCACGGCACGCCGCACGACACGGCGCTGGGCGTGCCCGGCTCCAAAGGCTGCGTGCGCATGGGCAATGCCGATCTGCTGCGGCTGTTCGATTGCACGCCAGTGGGCACGCCGGTGGAGTTGCTGGCGGAATGAATCGTCTGCTGCGCCAGTTCGCCAGCACCTTGGGCACGGCGCTGGCGGTCGTGGTGACTGTATTCCTGCTGGTGCGGCTGGTGCCGGGCGACCCGGTGGAGGTGATGCTGGGCGAGCGCGCGAGCGC
>CAZZHF010000099.1:0-9536 GCA_964653545.1 uncultured Gammaproteobacteria bacterium
ATGGCGGTGGACCCGCCCAGCACCAGGCCTTCCTCGCGTGCAAGGTCGAACAGCAGCGGCAGCGCTTCCTCATCCGGGATGGCATAGGCCCGGTCCACCGGTGCGCCTTCCAGGTTCGCGGTGATGCGGTTCTGACCGATGCCCTCGGTGATGGAGTTTCCCTCGGCCTTCAGCTCGCCGTGTGTGTAGTAGTGGTACAGGCCGGCGCCCAGCGGATCGGCGCAGGCGATGACCACGTCCGGACGCTGCGCCTTGAGCGCCATGCCGATACCGGCCAGCGAGCCGCCCGTACCCACCGCGCACACGAAGCCATCCACCTTGCCGCCGGTTTGGTTCCAGATCTCCGGGCCGGTGGTCTCGAAGTGAATCTGCCGATTGGCCACGTTGTCGAACTGATTGGCCCACAGCACGCCCTGTGCTTCCGTCGCCGCACGCTCCCCGGCCAGCCGGCCGGACAGTCGTACGTAGTTGTCCGGGTTCTTGTACGGCACGGCGGGCACTTCGCGCAGCGTGGCGCCGGCCAGGCGAATGGCATCCTTTTTTTCCCGGCTCTGGGTTTGCGGGATGACGATCAGCGTGCGGTAGCCGAGCACCCGGCCGACCAGCGCCAGGCCGATGCCGGTGTTGCCAGCCGTACCTTCCACGATCAAGCCCCCCGGGCGCAGCGCGCCGCGCCGCTCGGCATCGCGGATGATGCCCAGCGCCGCCCGGTCCTTGACCGACCCACCGTGGTTCAGGAACTCGCACTTGCCGAGAATTTCGCAGCCGGTTTCGTCCGACAGCTGCCGCAGGCGCAACAGGGGAGTGTTGCCGATCAGGCCGACGAAGTCCTGGATTACGTTCATCAATTCCGATCCTCGGGTTGCGAATGGGCCGGGCGCCGTGGTTTGCCTCTGCTTCCGGCTGTCTGTCGCGCTGCCAGCATAATGTGGCGGTAGCCATCTACCCAACCTGTATGGCCCGGCTGCGATGATGCCATGCCCAGGCTGCCGGATTCCGTGGCCCAAGGGGTCAGGCGGCCGGGTGTTTTGGCCTGCAACGACCCGCATGGGCACGAATTCGAGAGCAAGCGGCGGAGTGCCCCCAGTCATCCGCGCCGGCCAGGCTTCGCATATGGGTCGGTCAGAGCAACGAAATAGTGGGGACGCCATGGTCAGACAGTTAGCACCAAGCGCGACACTGAGCGATCCGCGTTGGGCGGCGGTGTGCGCTCGCGATTCCGCCGCCGACGGGCAGTTCTTCTACGCGGTGAAAACCACGGGCGTTTATTGCAAACCGTCCTGCGCGGCGCGCGCCGCGCGTGCTGAAAACGTGGAATTTCACGCGACTGCCGAAGCCGCCGAGCGGGCCGGTTTTCGACCCTGTAAACGGTGCCGGCCCGGCCAGCCGACGTTGGCGCAACAGCATGGGGCGCTGATTGCCGATCTGTGCCGGTTCATCCAGCTCGCGGATTCACCGCCCACTTTGCAGGTGCTGGCGCACCGGGCCGGGCTCAGCCGGTATCACCTGCATCGTATTTTCAAAGCCGGCACCGGGGTCACGCCCAGGGCGTACGCGGCCGCCCATCGCGCCAGTCGTGTGCGGGTCGAACTGGGGCGCAGCGATACCATCACCGAGGCTATCTATGGCGCCGGTTTCAACTCGAACGGGCGTTTTTACGCGGCCTCCAATCAAGTGCTGGGCATGACGCCGACCCAGTACCGCGCGGGCGGTGTCGATACTGCAATACGCTTCGCGGTTGGCCAGTGCTCACTGGGCGCAATTCTGGTGGCGGCTAGCGAGCGCGGCGTGTGCGCGATTCTGCTGGGCGACGATCCGGAGGCCCTGGCCCGCGATCTGCAGGATCGCTTCCCCCGTGCCGACCTGGTGGGCGGGGATGAGGATTTCGAGCAACTGGTGGCGCGCGTGGTGGGCTTTGTCGAAGCGCCGAGACTCGGACTGGACTTGCCACTGGACATACGTGGCACGGCCTTCCAGCAGCGCGTGTGGCAGGCGCTGGGGCAGATTCCGGCCGGCAAGACCGTGACCTATACCGATATTGCCCGGCGTATTGGCGCCCCAAACGCGGTGCGCGCGGTTGCCGGGGCCTGCGCTGCCAACCCCTTGGCGGTGGCGATTCCCTGTCACCGGGTGGTCCGCCTGAACGGTGGATTGTCCGGTTACCGTTGGGGTGTGGAGCGCAAGCGCGCACTGCTCGACCGCGAGGGGGACGTCTGATCGTGGGACTACGGGCGCGCTCGATCAGTTCATTGTGAGAAAGGTAAGTTTTCCCGCGCGGGGAACGAAATCCGGGCCAAACGGCATTCTCACGGAACGTCCAACAACAGCAAGGTATTGGTGCGGCCAGAACCCGGTCGGTCGCCCTTGGTGATCAGGACTCGCATATTGGCGCAGATCAGGGCGCGTTCCTTGAGCAGATCCAGGGCGTCGTACCCGGCGCGCTCGTATGGGCGGGCGCCACGATCGAAGCTGATCGCCGTCACGCCGCGCAGCAGGGCCATGCGCCGACGCGTACGGGCGTGCTCGGTCAGGGCGAACACCGGTACCTGGTGCAGCAGCCGCGACAGCAGCAGCGCGGTATGGCCGGAGTCGGTCAGTGCTACCGCGGCGCCAAGCTCGCCGTGCCGGGTCAGGTACATGGCGGCCATGGCGATGGCCTCGTCGGTGCGCTCGAAGTGGCTGGCAAATCGCTCGGTCGAGCGCTCGGTCACCGGGTAGCGTTCAGCGCCCAGGCAGATGCGCGCGACGGTCTCGACGGTTCGCACCGGGTGGGCGCCGGTGGCGGTCTCGGCCGACAGCATTACCGCGTCGGTGCCGTCGATGACCGCGTTGGCGACGTCGAGTACCTCGGCGCGGGTCGGCACCGGGTTGGCGATCATGGACTCCATCATTTGAGTGGCGGTGATGCACGGGCGGTTCAGCTCGCGCGACACGGCGATGATGCGTTTCTGTACGCCGGGCAGTTCCGCATCGCCGATTTCCACCGCAAGATCACCGCGCGCCACCATCACCGCGTCGGCCGCTTCGACGATGCTCTCAAGCGCCGCTACGGCCTCGGCACGTTCGATCTTGGCCACGATCCGCGCGTGGCCACCGGCGCCACGCAGCAGCTCGCGGGCGAGTTCGATATCTAGCGCCCGGCGCACGAAGGACACGGCGAGGTAATCCACCTCCAGCTCGGCGGCGGTGGTGATGTCCTGGCGATCCTTGGCAGTCAGGGCCGGTGCCGACAGGCCGCCGCCCTGTCTGTTGATGCCCTTGTGGGTCGACAGCAGGCCACCGGCTTCCACCTCGCAGCGCACGACGCCGTCCTGCGCGGACAGCACGCGCAGCTGAATGAGTCCGTCGTTCAGAAGCAGACGATCGCCACTGGTAACGTCATCCGCCAGTTCTGGGTAATCGGTGCCGACCTGGGTGGCGTCGCCGTCGAGCTCGCCGAGCGCAGCGTCGATGGTGAACAGCTCCCCGGCCACCAGCATCACCGGCCCGTCACGAAACCCGCGTACTCGCACCTTGGGGCCGGCCAGGTCAGCCAGTACCGCCACGTCGTAGCCCAACTCGGCGGCGGCGGCGCGCAGGTCGCCAATGCGCCGTTCGTGGTCGGCCCGTACCCCGTGCGAGAAGTTGATCCGCGCCACGTTCATGCCCGCCTGCAGCAGTTGCATCAGCACCTGAGGCGGGTCGGTAGCCGGGCCAAGCGTGGCGACGATGCGGGTTTGGCGTTGTTTAATCATGGCAGGTCCGTGCGAAAGCCGAGTGCCGCCAGGTCTGCAGCGGTGTTGATGTTGCTGAACGCGTGTCGGGTGTGTTGCGACGACGCGCCCGGGTCTGGGTCTTTGACGTCCGAGTCCTCGGCAAAATCCACGCCGAGCCAGCCGATGACCTGTAATAGATCCTGCACGCGTCGCCGGCCGCCGTCCAGGCAATGCTCGACCTGCGCCAATGCCGTTTTGGGCAGCAGCACGCAGGCATAGTGGTGGCGCACACCGTCGAAGGGCACGCGGGCGCGTCGGTCGGTCGGTGCCGCCGCATTCAGCAGCCGCTGACAAAGGTCTGATGGCAGATACGGCATGTCGCACGGTGTTGCCAGCAACCAGGATGTGGCGCAGACCTGCAGGCCGGCGCGCAGGCCGGCCAGCGGCCCGGCCTCCAGAAACGGGCCGTCCTCGAGCACGCGAAAACCCAGGGCGCGATAGACGTCGAGGTTGCGATTGGCGCTGACCAGCAGGCTGTCCACCTGCGGCGCGAGACGCTGCGCCACACGCTGCACCAGTGGCACGCCGTCGATTGGCAGCAGGCCTTTGTCGATACCGCCCAGGCGGCTACCGCGCCCGCCGGCAAGAATCAAACCGGTGACGGCCGCGGGTGGGCGGGTGGCAGAGGCGTTGGCAGAGTGACCGGGCATGGACTGACGCGCTATCCTTCTGCGCTCTTTCGACCCTCTGTGAGGGGCGGCGGCGGGCGCAATGACCCGTCAACACACTCCTCTCAAGCTATGGCCCATCATACCCTCGACGCCCGTTACCTTCTGTGCCCAATGCCGGTGTTGCGCACGCAGGCCAAGATCCGCGACCTCGCGCCCGGCGACGTGCTGGAGGTGCAGTGCACCGATCACGGGGTGCTGGCCGATATTCCCGCCTGGTGCCGCATCAACGGTCATCGGCACATCGACAGTTTCGAACGCGACGGCGTGGTGACCATCATTCTTGAGGTGGGTAGCGATGCCGACGACCACCGCCAGTCCTGAGGGCAGCAGCCGCTACCAGGCCGGTCGCCGGGTGACGTTGTTCGCGGCCGGCATCAACCTGTTTCTGGCCATTATCAAGTTTACCGGCGGTATCTTTGGCCACTCGCAGGCACTGATTGCCGACGCCATCGACTCCAGCGCTGACCTGTTCAGCGACATGGCGGTGCTCTATGGTGCCCGCCAGGGTTCGCGGGCTCCCGACAGTAAACATCCCTACGGCCATGGCCGGGTCGAAACGCTGGTGTCGGTTTTTCTGGGCGCGGTACTGCTGGCAACGGCCGCGGGAATCACCCTGAGCGCCGCCCAGCGACTGCTCAGCGGCGATTTGCTGGTGCCGCCGGAGCCGGCCACCTTGCTGGTCGCGGTGATCGCGATCGGGCTCAAGGAATGGATCTATCGCTATACCCTGCGCGTTGGCCGCGAAACGCGCTCGCGCATGCTGGAGGCAAACGCCTGGCACCAGCGCACCGACTCGATTTCATCGCTGGTGGTGCTGCTGGGTGTGGGCGGCAGCCTGTTGGGCATGCCGTATCTGGATCCGGTGGCCGCCATCGGCGTGTCGGTGCTGATCGCCCGTGTCGGCTGGGAACTGCTGTGGCAGTCGGTGTCGGAGTTGGCCGACGTGGCCTTGTCCCGCGACCGGGTAGCTGCCATCCGCGCGGCTATTCGCGACGTGGAGGGGGTGCACGACCTGCACCTGCTGCGCACCCGCCAGGCCGGTCCCGACGCGCTGGTGGACGTGCACGTGCAGGTTAATCCGCACATCAGTGTGTCCGAGGGGCACCGCATTGCCGAGCACATCCGCGAGCGCCTGATCGCAGACCTCGACGAGGTCAGCGACGTGCTGGTACACATCGACACCGAGGACGATCAGTCCTTCGAGCGCGGTCGTACCCTGCCGTTGCGGGCGGATCTGGAGCAGAAAATCCGCAGCACCATTGCCGGCCTGCCCAGCGCCAACCAGGTGAAGCGGGTCCAGCTGCACTACGATGCCGACCGCATTGGCGTGGAACTGCACCTGCCGCTTGCCGTAACCACCGATACCCGGTCAGCCCAGGCATTGGCCGAGCAACTGTGCGCGCCGATACGCCTGCTGCCAAACATCGCCGAGGTGGCGGTGCACTTCGTTACCTGAGGGGCCCATGTCCGGCAATACCTTTGGCCGACTGTTTGCCGTCACAACCTTCGGCGAGAGCCACGGCCCGGCGCTGGGTGCCATCATCGATGGCTGTCCGCCCGGTCTGCCACTGGCCGAGGCCGACATTCAGCCCGACCTGGACCGGCGTCGGCCCGGAACTTCACGTTTCACCACCCAGCGCCAGGAAGCCGACCAGGTGGAGATCCTGTCCGGCGTGTTCGAGGGCCTGACCACCGGCACGCCGATTGGCCTGCTGATTCGCAATACCGACCATCGATCGCGTGATTATGAGGCGATCAAGGACAAGTTTCGGCCCGGTCATGCCGACTACACCTACCAGCAAAAATTCGCCCCCCGCGACCACCGTGGCGGCGGGCGTTCGTCGGCCCGCGAAACCGCCGGCCGGGTGGCGGCTGGCGCGGTAGCGCGCAAATACCTGGCCGGACGCGGCATTCTTATCCGCGGCTATCTGGCGCAAATGGGCGACATCGCGCTCGCGCTGCGCGATTGGGGCGCGGTGCACGAGAACCCGTTTTTCTGTGCCGATCCGTCCCGTGTGCCGGAGCTGGAAGCGGCCATCACGCGGCTGCGCCGCGATGGCGATTCGGTCGGGGCGCGGGTGAACGTGGTTGCCAGCGGCGTGCAGCCGGGCCTGGGCGAGCCGGTGTTCGACCGCCTGGACGCCGACATCGCGCACGCCATGATGGGCATCAACGCCGTCAAAGGGGTCGAGATCGGCGCCGGTTTCGAAGTGGTGCGGCAAAAGGGCAGCGAGCACCGCGACCAGATCAGCGCTGCCGGGTTCCTGAGTAACCGGGCCGGCGGCGTTTTGGGCGGCATCTCCAGCGGTCAGGACATTACGGTGAGCCTGGCGCTGAAGCCGACTTCCAGCATCCGCCTGCCGGGTCGCACGGTGGACGTGCACGGTGCGGACACCGATATCGTCACCACCGGTCGCCACGACCCGTGCGTCGGCATTCGAGCGGTGCCGATCGCCGAGGCGATGCTGGCACTGGTGCTTATGGATCACCTTCTGCGTCAGCAGGCGCAAAACGCGGGCGTGGTGTCGGTCACCCCGATCATCCCCGGCTCGATTGGCGACTGACGCGCGGTCGGCGTTGCCCTATTGGCGACTGTCGGCTTTCTACCTGTTCTATTTCGCCATTCTGGGCGCGATGGTGCCGTACTGGACGGTGTTTTTGCGCGGGCGTGGGATGAGTGCGCTCGAAATCGGTCAGTTGATGGCGGTGGGCACGCTGACACGCATCCTCGCCCCCTGGGCCAGTGCCTGGGTGGGCGACCGCATGCCGCGGCGCATCGTGGTGGTGCGCCTGGCGGCGGCACTGATGACGGTGGTTTTCTGCGGCATGTTCGTTGCCGGCGGTTTCTGGCAGGTGGCGCTGATCACAGCCGCGTTCGGTTTTTTCTGGAACGCGGCGCTGCCACAGTTCGAGATCGTCACCCTGCGCCACCTGGACGGTGTCGGCAATCTGTATGGCCGAATCCGGTTGTGGGGGTCCGTGGGGTTCATCGGCGTGGTGCTCGGTGGCGGCTGGTTGCTGGAGCAGTCCGGCCTCGAGACCCTGTTGCTGGTGCTTCTGGCGACCATGGTCGGCACCTTCGTCAGCAGTCTTTTGGTACCCGACCGGGTCGGCGCACCGGCGGTGCAGGCGCGAGCCTCCTTGCGCGGCGCGCTGCGCAATCCGGCGGCGCTCGGTTTTCTGGTCGCGGCATTTCTGATGCAAGCCAGTCACGGCCCGTACTACGGTTTTTATTCGATCCTGCTCGAAGATCTTGGTTATACACGCAGCATGATCGGTGCCCTGTGGGCGCTGGGCGTGGTGGCGGAAGTCGCGGTGTTCCTGGCATTGGCGCGCCTGTTGCCGCGCCTGGGCGCGTCGCGGGTATTTTTGCTAAGCCTGCTGTTGGCAGCGGTGCGCTGGCTGGTGATCGGCTACGGCGCGGCGAGTCTGGGCTGGCTGTTGCCGGCGCAGATCCTGCACGCCGCCACCTTCGGTGCTTTCCATGTCGCGGCGTTGGCACAGGTGCAGCGCTTCTTCCCGGCTGCCCTGCAAGGACGCGGCCAGGCGCTCTACAGCGGCCTTTGCATGGGGGGTGGTGGCGCCCTGGGTGGTGTGGCGAGCGGTTTCCTGTGGGACTCGGCCGGGCCGACGCGGGTGTTCGAACTGGCCGCCGCCGCTGCCCTGGTCGCGGGCCTCTTATGGCAGGGGCTTAACCGACTTTCCCCAGACGACGCCACCGCGGCAGCGCAATGACCTGCGATGGGCCACCGGTCGGTTGTGCAGGACTGGGCGTCGGCACAGCAAAGGCTTCCCGCACCGCGGTGTCGATGGTGTCCAGGAAACGTACGGTGGACAGGTCGGTGGCGGGCTGGTCGAGCACTTTCTCCCGGACCGGTTGCAGTGCTGCCAGCGTACATTCGGCCGAGACAAGAGCTCGGATGTGGTAGCATCGATTGGCTTTGTAGACTGCCTGTAACAGCTCGCGTACCAGGCGGTCGTGCAGGCCGGTAGCCTGCAACAGGTCGGCCGGTTCCTTGGCCGCCCTGTTGACCATAAGGTGGCAGGTGCCGAGCCGATTTTCGAGCCAGATGACAAGTTCGCGATAGGTCATGGCACAAGCCGACTCGATGGTCTTCGATTCCAGGTTGAAGTCAGCCGCAGCGTGGTGGGTGCGGGCGGTGGCTTATTCTGGGAGGGTCTTCGTCGCTTGTCGAGCGGCCGCGGCGACGCGTCCAGGCATATCCGGTAAGGTCCGCCCCGGCGGGCTCAGGTCTGAAGTCAGCAACACACGGTAAGCGTGCCATGACCGGCAAAACCCTTTACGACAAGCTGTGGGATTCCCACGTCGTGCACACCGAAGCGGATGGTTCGGTGCTGCTGTATGTCGACCGTCATCTGATTCACGAGGTGACTTCGCCGCAGGCCTTCGAGGGTCTGACGCTGTCGGGTCGCCGGCCGTGGCGCACTGCGGCCAACCTGGCAGTGGCCGACCATAACGTGCCGACCACCGACCGCAGTGTCGGTATCGCCGACCCGGTGTCGCGTGAGCAGGTCGACACGCTGGACCGCAACTGCGACACCTTCGGCATCACCGAATTTCGCATGAACGATCCGCGCCAGGGCGTGGTGCACATCATCGGTCCGGAGCAGGGCGCCACCCTGCCGGGCATGACGGTGGTGTGCGGCGATTCGCACACGTCGACCCACGGTGCATTCGCGGCCCTGGCCTACGGCATCGGCACCTCCGAGGTCGAGCACGTGCTGGCCACGCAGACGCTGCCGCAGAGAAAGTCGAAAAACATGCAGGTGCGGGTCGATGGCAGCCTGGGTCCGCATGTTTACGCCAAGGACATGATCCTGGCCATCATTGGCGCCATCGGCACCGCCGGTGGTACTGGCTATGCCATCGAGTTTGCCGGTGAGGCAGTGCGTGCGCTGTCCATGGAAGGGCGCATGACCCTGTGCAACATGGCCATCGAGGCCGGCGCGCGTGTTGGCCTGGTAGCGGTCGACGACACCACTATCGGCTATATCCGTGGCCGTCCGTTTGCGCCTCAGGGGCTGGCCTTGGAGCAGGCCCGCGGCCAACAATAACTTCACGCAGTTCATCCTTGTCTCCTTCATAGTT
>CAZZHF010000100.1:0-7324 GCA_964653545.1 uncultured Gammaproteobacteria bacterium
CAGTCCTTGGTGCCTTTACGGGTGTATTCCAGTTCCATCTGCTTCTCCTCGATCTTGCGGTTAAAACTTATAAGTTTGCCAGTCTGCGCCGGGTCTGTTCCGAGTGTACAGAGCCGGCGAGGCGTTCAGGATACAGCGTGATGACCGCGGTACTTCAGAAATGAAAACGGAACCAGCCTTTTCCCAATGGCGTATTGACTGCCCGTCGTCGTCACGGAGACTCCCCTGCCGACCCCTGAATAGTTGCGCTAAACGTTGCCCGTCCATCCAGCGGCCGGGTGCAAGCGCCTCAATGAAATCAGATCTTAGCCGCTAGCCGGCTCAGCTTTCCGGGTATCCGTAGCGTTCCAGCAAATCACCGTACTGGGCATTGAAGCGACGCCGCATTTCGGGTCCAAAGCGCTCGCGCCACTGTCCTGCGGCGGCGTTGCGGATATGGTCCTGCTTGCCACCTCTGGCGCTGGCCGCGTACCGGCGTGCGAGGTACGCCATCAATGGGCGAGTCCAGGTAGCAAGCCCGAAGAAACTGGCGATCTCGCGAAACACGGCGCTCTCATTGCCGAGTACATCCTCATATCGGAACAGCCGCGCCCGCGGATCGCTGGTCGGCCAGGCGCGCATGCTGTCGAAGTGATGGCGTCGGAATTGGAGTTCGGCGGCCAGCCCCTGTTGGAGCGGCACCCGGTTCAAAAACTCGGTGAGCGATTCACCGTGTCGCAGGCCCTGCGGCACGGCGCCGTTTACCATCCGCCAGTCAAGATCGGTGGGGTCTTTGAGCGTGCACCAGGACTCGGCCCCTCGCCGGTGATAGTGGTACGCAGACACGAGCAGGTCACGCGGGTCGCGAATGAAACGCACGACCCGAATGTCGGCAAAGCGGTCGAGGTCGATGGCGGTGCCGCTGACCGAACAGACTGTGTGGCGTTCGCAGTGGTTGTAGAAGGCGTCCAGGCGATGGAAATAGTGTTCGAACGAGCCGCCCCGTAGTAGCGGGTTGCGGCAGGTCTGTCGATAAACCCGCTTGGTGAATTCCGTCATGCACTTGTGAAAGCCCGCGTGTACGCGGACCCGGCCGGTAATGGGCCGTACGCTGGATTGTTCGGCCTCGATTTGCAGGCGCCCGCATCCGCCGCCGCTGACAACCCGGTACGGCTGCCCCTCGATCTGGACCTGATCACCGCTGCGCGGTTGGATGGAACCGTCGAAGAGTCCGCCGTTATGGCGCACCTGGTTATTTGCGATCAGACCCCGCAGCCGGGCGCTCGATATGACACCCGAGTGGAGCAGCAGGTCGCGCAAGGTCATGGGACTCGCTGCGCTTACGTCCGGCAGCGCGGTTTGCGGCGGCACCTTCAGTCGACCGACACCGGCAGTGCGCTCAACCACCGGTGACCGATCCGCCGTTGCCATTCCGGTGTTCGGACGCGCAAACGCAGTTGTGGCAGTTCCTGGGCGGCGACACGCAGGGCGATCTCCACTTCGGAGCGTGCCAGGGCGGCGCCCACGCAGCTGTGATGACCGCGCCCGAAGCTGAGCGCGGGTGGCCCGGACCCGTGAATGTCAAACCGTTGCGCGTCCGGGTGTTGGTGCTGATCGTGGTTGGCCGAAGCCAGCACCAGCAGCACCACCTGACCGCGTTTGAGCGCCTGGCCGTGCCAGTCCAGGTCTTCCAGCACGACCCGGCCGATGAACTGGCCCGGCGCCTCGAAGCGCAGGCATTCCGCGGCGGCATTGGTGCTCAGGGCTGGCTCCGCGCACACGGCCCGCCATTGCTTGGGATGTTGCAGCAGCACGGCGAAGGCCGACGCAATACCGCTGTCGACGTTTCCGATACCGTCCGCCCACAGGAGCGCGAGGTTGTCGAGCACCTGCTCTGGGCTGAGCTCGTTCACCTCCCGCCCGCGCAGGCGGGCGATCACGCCCTGCGGCGCCGCGTCCGGGTCGTCGAGCAACCGTCCAAAGCCCTCGCGCAGGCGCAGGACTGCCGCGTCGGTTTGCGCGCGGACCTCGTGGCTCGGCAGGTGCGTGAACAGGTAGAAAAAAAACCGCGCGTCGGCATGCAGCGCCGGCCGCATCGTGTCAGGCACACCCAGCACGTCGCCGATCACGGCCACCGCCAGTGGCGTGGCGAACTCGCGCAGCAGGTCAAAGCGCCCTTTTGCCCGGCACTGCACCGCCAGACGGCGCGCGTGGGCCTCGATATCCGGCGGATTTTCACGTAGTTGCATGGTCCACGCCTGCGCGAACAGCCGGCGCAACCGGGTGTGTAGCGGCCCCTCGAGGAACGGCAACGTGTTGCCGGCCACCTCGGCGCACGGATAGCGATCACGGTTACGCGCGCCAATAATGGCGTAGGGTGCCGGCGCGTTGCCCAGGCGCGGGTCGGCGAGCGCGGCCAGAATGTCCGAACGGCGAGTGAACACCCAGGCGCCGCTCGCGCTGCGATGCAGTGGTTCTGCGTCGCGCAGGCGCGCGAAGTACGGGTAGGGGTTTTGCACAAAATCCGGTTCGCCGAAGTCGAGCGGACCCGCCGCGACCGCGCTGTGCTGCTTGCTCGGAGGCGCACGCCATCCGCGCAGCCAGTCAGCCGGACCGGCCACGGAGCACCTTGCGGATCTCGGCGTCGTTTTTTTCGAGGTGCTCGCGAATGCGCTGCCGCTGTCCCGGGTCCAGCGGTCGCCCGGCGGCCAGATGAGCGAGAAGCTCGACATCGTAGTAGCGGACGGCGGCTGAGAGCATGAATACCTCGTCGGTCAAGTCGGCGGTGGTGCTCGGTGAACACAGGTCGGCGATATTGTCGCTGCCCAGGCGTACCTGCACCCCGGCCGCCAGCAGCTCCAACACGCGCGGGATGCTGTTGTAGGTAGGCGTACCCAATGGGCGCAACTGGCGCATGCCGATAGCCGCCGACGGGCAACAAATGACGCCGATATGCTCGCGCAGCAGGCCTTCCACCAGGCGCTCGAAACGCGCCTCTTCGTAGGTCGAGGGCGAAATCATGTGCACGGCCCATACCATTGGCTCGCCGTCGGCGCGCGGCGCGCCATAGCGTCGTACCGCCTCGATCAGCCGCTCGGTGCCGGTCTCGGTCGGTTCATTGCGCTGGTCGGTGTGCACATGCACCGGTCGGTGCAGGGTCTGTGCCAGCTCGAGTACCCGCTGGCAATGCTCCATGAATCCGATGTGCCCCGGGTAGTCGTCGGTGTCGTCGGCTTCCGGCAGACAACCCAGAAAATCAGCCCGCTGCGCGCCCTCGCAATAGATCTCCCAGCGCTGCGGCTCGTCGTGGCGAAAGCCCAGCGGCGAGTAGGCGGCAATCCGCACGTCGATCTCGTGCGCACGCGTGCGCTTGATCCCGGCCAAGCAGTCCAGCGCGTGAAGTTGCACGGCATCGGCGGTAACGTCGACCATCGTATCGGCGCGTCGCGTGCCGGTGGCTACCATCAGGTCCAGGCACTCATTCACGCGCCGACGCAGGTCGTCGCCCTGGTAAGCCGGCCCGGCATGGATGCTGCTGATCAGGCTGTGCTTGGTCTGCAGCGACGTGTACGAGCTCGTGAGCACCCGGTGCGGCACGGTGGCGAAATAGCGTTCGTCCAGCGTGCCGTAACGATCGAGGTGCAGGTGCGCGTTGAACGCGCCGTCGAGCTGGGCTATGGCGCGTTGCAGAGCCTCGTAGAACGGTCCCCTGGTCAAGATATTGCCCACCATCGTCGGGCGGCCGCTTTCAGGCCGCTGCCTATCGCGACATGTACTAATACCTGAAAAGGCGTCGAGCCGCGATCGCCAAACCAGGCCACGCCGTCGTCGAGCAGATCCAGCTGCAGCACATAACGCCGTGTTCGCAGCGGTACCCGCAGGCGAAGTTCAAGATCGACGCTGTCCCCGGGGCCCAGCGCCACGGGTAACGCGCAACAGCCATCGAGCCGACGCTGTCCACGCGGCTCGGCCGTGCCTGGCGCGCGCGTGCGACGCAGACTGGCGCCCAGGATCAGCCCACTGCGCTCGGTGGGTAGCCAGATCTCGCTGCCGGTGTTGCGCAAAGTGACCCGCAGCGTCACCCGGCTGCCAGGTAGCCAGCACGCTGGCCGGTCAGCCGGCAGATGGCACTGGATATGGGCACGGCATGCCGAATCCGGCAGTACCGGCGCAAGCGCCGCTGGCGCCGGCAGCCACGCCAACTGGCCGGCCTCGTAGCGACGCAGAGCGCGGCCCAATCTGGGCCCGAAGTGTCTGGCACGACGCCCCAGGGCCTCGGCGTGACGCAGCTTGAGCCGCACCCGGCAGACACGATTGCCGAAATAGCGGATGTAGCCGCGCGTCGTATCCAGTTGTCGGCTCTTTGGCCCTAGAGACAAACGCCGTGTGTGCAGGAGCAACACAGCATCGGCGTAGGTCCGGTGGACTTTGGTGTCGAGCAGACACAGCAGGCCCACCTCACGCCCCAGTGCCTTGAGTGCGTCGGCAATCTCCAGCGCCACCCGCCCACCGGCGCAGAAACCGCCTATCAGCAAAGGTCCGGCGGGCTGTAGCGCGGCGATCTCGCGCGCCAGGTGTTGGCCGAGCAGGCGCCGGTTGGCGACCGAATCGCCAGCCAGACCGTACAGCGAACGCATTCCATAAACCGGTCGCTGCGGATCAAGATGGCTCAGCGTCGCCTCCAGTTCGGCATGGCTGTTGACGGCCCAGAACAGCGGCCGGAGTGGTTGCTCCAGACGATGACCGACCAGCAGGGCGTGTGGATGGGTGCGCACCCCTCGCCAGCCGTGCATCTGGCGTTGCAGCGCCGAGTCAATGGTCGGCGGCAGCCCGTTATCGGACACGTAGTTGCTCAGAAAGATCGACAGTTCAGCGCTTTGTGGAAGCGAGTGCAGATAGCCGAGGAACGAACGTGTTGTTGGATGATCGTACAGTGCTCCGGCCGGCAGTCTCAGTCCGGTCAGGGCTTGTAGGTTGGCCATGAAGCTGACCGCGGTCAGCGAATCGCCGCCCAGGTCAAAGAAATCGTCGTCCATGCCGACCCGTTCGGCCCTTAGCGTGCGTTGCCATATGTCGACCAAACGCTGCGCAGTGGGTGTTTCCGGGGCCTGCCAGGCAGGTTCCGGCGAGGCGGCATCAAAGCGAGCGCTAAGTTCACTGCGTTGGAGCTTGCCGGTTCGGCCAAGCGGCAGGGCGTCCAAAAAATGAATGTGGCGCGGCAGTTTGTGCGCGGCCAGGCGCTCGCCCAGGAATTCGCGAATCGCGGCTTCGTCCAGATCGCCGCCTGACGCAGTGACCACTGCCAGGGCGACCTCCTCGCCGAGCGTCGGGTGGGGTATGCCGAAAGCCGCCGCGTCCACAACCTGCGGGTGGTCAAGCAGACACTGGTCGATTTCCAGCGGTGCGATCTTCTCGCCGCCACGGTTAATGATGTCCTTGATCCGGCCGTCGAGGAACAGATAGCCCTGGGCGTCCAGGTGGCCGAGGTCACCAGTGCTCAGCCACGCGCCTTGGAAATGGTCTTCCCGCGGTATCTCCGAAGCCTCGTAGTCGACAATCACTGTCTCGCCACGCACGCAGATCTCGCCGGACTCGCCAGGCTGGGCCCAGCTTCCGTTCCGGCACCGTATCCGCACCTGGGGGCCCGCACAGATACCTACCGATCCGGGTTTGGCCACGCTGGGTGGCAGCGGATTGCTGGTGATCACGCCGGCGGTTTCGGTCATGCCGTAGATCGCCACGACCGGGCAATCGAACACGTTCTCGATTTCCCGTTGCAGGCGCTCGGGCAGCGCTGACGAGACGCTGCGGATGAGGCGCAGCCGCCCGCCGGCCAGCCGCTGTGGGTCGAGTTGCGCCAGCGAAAGTATCTCGCGCAGCATGGTGGGCACGCCCTGATACCAGGTTGGCGCAAGCTCGCGTAACGCCGTAAAAAACTCCTGCGACGCGATCCTCTCGGTCACGATCACGCTGCCGCCCACTGACAGGGGTGCCAGCAGCAGGTCCACCAGCCCACCGACATGGAACAGCGGCATCATGTTCAGGCAGCGGTCCTGCGGCACCAGCGCCAGTGAGCGCACAAGGTTGGCGGCCGAAGACAACAGCTGACGGTGGCTTAGCGGCACCAGCTTGGGCACGGCCGTGGACCCGGAGGTCTGCAACAGCAGGGCGGTGTCGTCCTCGCCCGGTTCCCGCGTCGTGGGCTGCGCGGTGCGCCGCGGCAGCGCCCCGAAACTGAAGCCGCCTTCGGGCTGGGACTCCACGCTCACGCAACTCAGCCCCAGTGCTTGCCCGCATTCCCACGCCATTGAGCCGGGTGCCGCCACGAGCCAGCCACAGCGGGTGCGGGCAAGCGTCGCGCGCAGTTCGGCCGCTGTTGAGTCGGGATTCAACGGTACGCAACAGCATGCCGATGCGAGAATCAGCGACAACGCCGCGGCGTCGGCGGACTTGGGCAACACCACCGCGACCCGGTCTGAGGGCGAAAGCCCAGCGGCGCGCAGCTCGGCGACGCGCGTAACGCGCAGCGCTGCCAGCCGGCTGTGGCTCAGCGTGCGGCCGTTGCTTGCCAGCAGCGCCGACGCGTCCGCGAAATGCCGCGCGGTGTGGTCGATGAAATCGCGAATCGTGAAACGCGCGACCGGATCAGGTTGATTCACGCCTGAATGCCGTTTTCTGTCCTATAACGAGTTGAATTCGACCAGGCCGAATCCCGGTCAAAAACCCGGTCGGGCTCTGGTCGGCGCGAGCCGCCACGCAATGCGCCGTCGGCGCTTCGGTAATCCAGGCGGTGTTGCGATGCGTTGCCTCTGTAGGCGCCCCCGATGGGGCGCGGGTCCAGGTTATCGATCTACTCCCTACTCCGCAGAGCGCTCGAAATTGCCATCCCCGAGTGGCTCGATGCAGCCAAGGCAACGGGTCAGCAGGCCCTGCGCCGGGCCGATCATCAGCTCGTTGGCGGATTTTTCGATATTGCCGCCAATCGCGCTGAACGGAAGCGACACCAGGAAAATGGCCGTGCCGGCCACGGTGGCAACTGCGTACAAGGGCCGCGCCACGAGCGTATCGGCAACCATCTCGGCCGCGGTCGGGTCCCGGCCGCTGGTTGGGGCGAGTATGTCGTAGTCGTCCGCAACAGCAAAACTGGCGAACGGTTGGCTCAGCGCGATCACCAGCGTGGCGGCAAGAACGGATTTGAATGCAGGCATGACATGCTCCACAGGGTGTGGTCCGGAAGGCATCAAGAACCAGCGAAGGGTACGGCGCCGCGCCGCAAGTGGTCAATGTGGCCGTGCGACCAAGGGCGTGGCGCGACCCAGTGCGAACGCGCACAGTATCAGGCCTA
>CAZZHF010000100.1:7342-9449 GCA_964653545.1 uncultured Gammaproteobacteria bacterium
TCCAGCCATCCGCGCTTTCGAGTAGCCATCCCACCAGCGGCGGGCCCATCAGGATGCCCAGTCCCTGGCCCGACAGCGCGAGTCCGAGAATGGGTCCGGTGGCGGCCGGCGTTGGCGCCAGCAGCGGCGCCAGGGTAAAGATGCCGGTCGGAATGATGCCAAGGAAGAACCCGTACGAAGCCAGTACCAGATACGTCATGGGCGGCGTGAGTGGCAGCAGCAGCAGGGACGGCATTGCCAGCAGTAGCGGCAGCGCTGGCAGGGCCAGCAACATCCAGGGCCGGACGCCGCGGTGCACGAGCAGCCCGCCCAGCAGATTGCCGGGGATAATGGCGGCCGGAACCAGTGCGCTGGCCAGGGTTGCCGCGCGCGTGCTCAGGCCCATGGTTTGCGCCAGATGGGTTGGCAGGAACGTGAACACGCTGAAAAACTGGGAGCTGAAGCAGAAGAACGCCAGCGCCAGCAGCCAGGGTCCGCCACGACGCAAGATCTTCAGGTCCAGTCGTCCGCCGGAAGGTGTCCCGACATGGTGTGGCAGGCCGGGCAGCAGGCTGAGCACCACGAGTGCCGCCACGGCGCTCACCGCCCACAGGCCGCGCCAGCCGAAGGTGCCCAGCAGCAGTGGCGCGATGGCCAGCATCAACACGCTGCCCACCGGCATCCACAGTGCCCAGATGCCCATCGCAAGGCCGATGTCCTCGCGCCGTGACAGGCTGACGATGAGCGTAGGCGCGGCGACCGTGATCAATACCACGCCGAAGCCTTCCAGGCCGCGGCCGGTCAGCAGCCAGGCCGGCGTCGGTGCGAGCGCACTCAGTGCGCCGGCCACCATCACCAGCAGCAGACCGTCGCGCACCAGTCGGCGGGAACCGCGCCAATGGCTGAGTTGCCCGGAGGCGACGCCAAGCAGAAAGCTCGCCAGCGCCCCGGCCGACATTACCCAGCCAATCTGAAGCAGCGTCAGTTGCATGGCGCCGCGCAGGTCGAGTGCCGCGGGACTGGCCTTGGCCAGGGCAGTCGCCGCGGCGACGCCGGCCAGAAACGCTATGCTGACGCCGCGCCAGTGGGTAGGGGTCGCGATCGCCATCGGGTTCCGGCTCTCAGATCAAATCGGCGATCGCCGCCACGTAGCGCTCGCAGGCGCTGGCCGGCGTCAGCTCGGTGGTGCACAGCAGCAGGCAGTCGGCCAGTTCCGGATAGTGCTCGGCCAGCGGCAGGCCACCCAGGATATTGCGTGCCAGCAAGCCATCGAGCAGCTGTGGCAGGTCGCCAGGCAGGCGCAGCACCGCCTCGTTGAAGCGGGGTCCGCTGAAGGCCGCCGAAACTCCCGGCAGGGCGCACAGGCCGTCGGTCAGGTGGCGCAGGTGGGCGTGGCTTTGCCGTGCCACGGTGCTCAGCCCGGCCGGTCCCATGAGGCTCAGGTAAAGGGTCGCGGCGGTTGCAAGCAGGCCCTGGTTGGTACAGATGTTGGACGTGGCCCTGGCACGCCGGATATGTTGCTCGCGTGCTTGCAGCGTCAGCGTGAAGCCGGTCTTGCCGGCGCGATCCACCGTGCGGCCGGCGATACGTCCCGGCAGTTGTCGCATCAAGCCCTCTCGACAGGCCATGAAGCCCAGGTAGGGCCCACCCCCGGCCAGCGGGATGCCCAACGGCTGGCCCTCGCCACAGGCAATATCGGCGCCCTTGCTGCCCCAGTCGCCGGGCGGCTTGAGGATGGCCAGGGCCAGCGGATTGACCACGCCGATGACCAGCGCGCCCGCCTGGTGGGCCGCGTCGGTCAGCAGGTCGACATCCTCCAGCACGCCAAAGAAATTCGGCTGCGGGATGACCAGCGACGTGACCCCTTGCCAGTCGATGCCGTCGATGTCAGTGCGTCCGGTGGCGGGGTCGAAACCCGGCTCAAGGATTTCTATGCCCTGCAGCTCGACGATGCTGCGCACAGTCGCGCGGTAGGCCGGATGCAGCGCGCGCGGCAGCAGCACGCGCCGACCAGTCGTGCCGTTTGCCCGCACCGCCATCAACACAGCCTCGGCCAGCGCCGAGGCGCCGTCGTACAGCGAGGCATTGGCCACGTCCAGCGCACACAGCCCGGCGATCATGCTCTGGA
>CAZZHF010000101.1:0-9426 GCA_964653545.1 uncultured Gammaproteobacteria bacterium
GCACGATCAGCGCCACCAGGCCGCGCGCCTGGTCCACCCAGGCGCCGGTCAGGGCAAGACCCTCCATGGCCAGCGTGGTCGCGTCGTCGCGTCGCGCCAGGGTCTCGAAATTCTGCAATCGGTAGAACTGGCCCGGCTCGAAGCGTCGCGCCGCCAGGGGCGCGTACACCACCACTTCCACGATGGTCGGCGTGAGGCGCTCGACCCGCTCGACGCGCGCCCGCAGCAGATCGTGCAGGCGGTGCTGGAACGCGCCTGCGCCCTCGGTGCTGGCCGGTGCGCGGGCGGCCAATAGTCGGCTGACCACCGGGTAACCGTGCTTGGCGCTGGCCATGGCCTTGACCACGTTGCCGGCGAAGCTCGGGTGCAGGTCGCCGAAAAAACTCACCGCCCGGCCGTCGGACCGCAGTTCGGTCAGCATCGGCACCTCGCCGGACTTGGCCAGGCGTGGCGCCGCGCGTGGCGCGCCGCTTTCATCAAGGCTGCGGAAATAACCGCCGTCCAGCTCCAGCGCACTGGGCGCCTCCCGCTGCAACACGGTGTTTGGCACGGTGCCGGCGGCGACCAGAATGGCGCGCGCGGTCAGCACCTGTCGCTGTCCGGTGGCGGTGAGGCGGCCGTCAGCGCCGACGCTTTGCCGTTCGACTTCGAGCCCGCTGGCGTGGCCGTGGGTATCCACCTGTACCGCGGTTGGTGCCAGGCACTCGGCGAACTCGACGCCTTCTTCCAGCGCTTTGAGGACCTCTTCGTGGTTCAGCGTGTAGCAGGGGGCGTCGACCAAGCGGCGCCGATAGACCAGCGTGGCGCCACCCCAGGATTTGAGCAATTCCAGCAGGCGCGGGGCGCGCCGCTCGGCGGCAGCCGCCGCGCGTTCGGCACGGATGGCCCGCGCATGGGTGATGAACTCGTCGGCGATGTCGCGCTCTTCGTCATCCCAGGCCGCGCGCACGGCGTCCTGCCCGCGTTCGGCGCACAGCGTTTCGTAGCGGACCAGGAATTTCTCCACCTGCAAGGGGTAGTACGCCAGCGCCTCGGTGGCGGTGTCGATGCCCGTCAGGCCGCCGCCGATTACCAGCACCGGCAGGCGCAGTTGCAGATTGGCGACGGAGTCGTGTCGCGACGCGCCGGTCAGCTGCAGCGCCATCAGGAAATCGGAGGCCTGACGCACGCCGCGGGCAAGGCCGTTTGGCACGTCCACGTACCGCGGCCGGCCGGCACCCATGGCCAGCGCCACGTGATCGAAGCCCAGACTGAACGCATCGTCCAGCGTCAGCGTGCCACCGACGCGTACGCCGCCGTGCAGGCTGAACCCGGCCCGCCGTTCCAGCAGCAGGCGAATCAGCTTCAGGTAGTTCTTGTCCCAGCGCACGGTGATGCCGTACTCGGCAACACCGCCGAAACCGGCCATGACGCGCGCGTCCAGCGGCTCGAACAGGTCGTCCAGGTCGCGGATCAGGCGCGGCAGGCGGCGTGTGCCGTCGGCCTCGACGCCGGTCAGCTCCGCCGGCAGTGGCTCGATCTTGAGGCCATCGACGCCGACCACGGCGTGGCCGTCGTTCAGCAGGTGGTGCGCCAGCGTGTACCCGGCCGGACCCATGCCGACGATCAGCACCTTGCGGCCGGTGGCGGGAAGCGGCAACGGGCGTTTCAGATCGAGTGGGTTCCAGCGCGTGAGCAGGCTGTAGATCTCGAAGCCCCACGGCAGGTCCAGCACGTCCTTGAGCGTGCGCGTCTCAACCTGCGGGATGTCGACCGGCTCCTGCTTCTGGTAGATGCAGGCCTTGGCGCAGTCGTTGCAGATGCGATGCCCGGTGCCGGCCACCATCGGGTTGTCGATTGCCACCACCGCCAGCGCGCCGACGCTGTAGCCGTGCGCCTTCAGGTGGTTCATTTCGGAGATGCGCTGGTCCAGCGGGCAGCCCTGCAGCGGCACGCCCAGGGGCGTATTGCGGAATCCACCGGATCTGTCACGCAGGCCGTGCGAGCAGGAATCGCGGCTCTGCTTGTGGCACCAGATGCAGTAATTGGCGTGGTCCTGGGCGTAGGTCAGATCACCGCCGGGATCGGTCAGTGCAAAGCCCTCGCGCTGGCGCAGTCTTTCCGGCGGTAGCGTGTAGCGGGTAATGGCCTGTTCGCGGAGCTCCTGCACGGGTACCAGGTGCTGCGGGTCGAGCTTGTGCGGCTCGCGAAACAGCACGCCGTCCCCATGGCGCGCGCGGCCGGCTGGCGTGTGCAGTGCCCAGGCGGCGTAGCGCAGGGCCAGCTCCAGCGCCGGTGCATGCTGCTGCGAGGCTTCGCTCCAATGGTTGACGTGGCGGGCAAAGGCCAGCTCGGTCAGCGGCTCGCCCATCACGTCGGCGAGTGCCGCCTCCAGGGCTGCGCCGTCCTCGCCCAACGCTTGCTCCGGGGTGATCTTGTGCGCCGCCTGGCGCTGCACGAACTGGCGTTTGCAGCCGAACAGGGGCGCCAGTTCGTGATGGCGGGCCTGCAAGCTGCGCACCTGCGCACCGATCCCGAACAGTTCGCCGATGAAATCTTCCAGCTGCGGCGCGAGCTCCAGCAGCAGTTCGCTATAGGCCTGGTCGTCGAGGTCGGCGGGCGCCGCGCGCGCCGCCAGTAGCCGATCGAGCAGGGAGTGGTCGCCGGCTCGCAACCAGGACACGAAGGCGTGATCCAGCTGAACCAGCGCAGCGTCGTCGTAGAGCAGCTCGGTTGGAAGGCCAAAGCCGAGCTGCAAAGCGGGCGTAGCGGAAGACATGGCGGCGCGGGGGGCTTGCGGAGGGTCGCCTATTGTAGGCGAGGCGGTCGCTCGGGCCGCGCCCGGCGCGGTCGCTACAATTTCATGCCCGGCAGCGCCTGTTGCAGGGTAGCGGTTGCCAACCGCGTTGCCGCCGGGCTGTCGGCGACGAGGCCCAGCAAGACGCCCGGCAGGGCGTACTCGGCGACCACATGCTGGTTGATCAGCGTGGTCCGGGAGCGGTCGTCGGCACGGCCACGAAATACGAATACCGCCACCTCACCGGCCGATGTCACCAGCACCAGGTGCGCGGCCTGGCGCAGCAGCACATGGCAGGGGTGGGCGTAATGAACTTGCTGCAGGGGACCGTTCAGGGTCAGTCCATAGGTCGCCAGCAACTGCTCGATCTGCGGGGCGGGTATGGCCTCGGTCGCCAGCGGGCTGGAGTCGTGTCGCGCCTGGGCCAGCATGGCGGCCGACAGATCAGTCCGGTCGAAAACCTGCCACACCACCACAGCGGTCAGCAAGCTGGCCGCGGCGCCGGCCAGCGCCAGGTGCCGACCGGTATACATCACGCGCCTGGCCGGTATCGCCTGGGTGTCTCCCAGGCCACGCAGGGCACCACACACAGCCCGGTACTGGCGCAGGTAGCGCCGGCAGCCTTTGCAGATCAGCAGATGCAGGCGGATCGCCAGTCGCTGGCGCCAGCCAAGCTGGCTTTCCAGGTAGTCGGTGGCCTGTTCGGTCAACTCTCGGCAGCTAATCATTCCCGATCCGGCGGCAGAATGTCCTGAGGCAATGCTCAGCATGCGCCAGGCGGCGCTTCACCGGCATTAGTCGCGGCGCCGGGCCGAATGTTACAGACCGTGCCGGTAACCGGCCCAGTCAGCTGCGACCGGGCATACCCGGTAGGCGGGGCATCCCTGGCATGGACGGACCGGCTGGCTCTTCGCGCGGCGGCTCGTTCGATTCCAGTACGTCTTCCAGTGTGGGTGTGAAGGTTTCGGCGGTGTGTGGCGGAATCACGAACACCCAGTCCGCCAGACGCTGATTGAGGTGTTCGGCCTGCGGCGCCACGGCGGCGCGTTGTTCGGCACTCGCGCTGGCCGCCACCGCTGCGCTCAGACGCACATGCGGCACCTGATTCACCCGCACCGTACGCGCGGTGACGGACAGCCCATCGAAGGTATCGAACACGCTGCTGATCGCCTGCCCCCAGTCGGCTGCGACTTCGTCCGGCTTGAAGACGTTTTGCAAGGTCAGGTGCTGTAAACCATAGGCCATGGCAGCAATGCCGGTGGCGCGCGGTTCGCGACCGGCCGGCACCCCGGAAAGCGTGAATGCCTCGCCTGGCTTGTCGCGCTGTACGGTCACTGGCGCGGACCCGGGCCGGTTAACGGTGACCCGGCTTACTTCCGCCTGCGGCAGGTCGAAGGCCTCGCCATGCAGCCACAGGGCTGGAGCACGCTGCGGGTCGGCCTGTCCCTCGGCCAGCCAGGTCTGGTCCTGGTCCGGACGGCGCAGGTAGATCTGGCGTGGGCCTTGCCCCGCCGCGGCGCGGTACTTGCCAAGCACCACTGCCGCCAGCACGGCGTCGGCCTCGCCCAACAGGCGGACCTGCGCGGCGCGCGAACCGGCCTGATCCGGAGAGGTGAGGTTCAGCGCCTGGTGTCGCGCCGGGTCGCTGGTGCGTGGCTCGATCAGGACCAACCCGGCCAGACCCTCCAGCAATGCCCGCACCTTGGCCGTGTCGGCCGGGAAGTCATGCTTCTCGACCACGGCCCACTCGCGGCCGTTGCCGCGCAGGGTCACCAGGTCGTCGGCCGAGCGGATTTCGATGCGTCGCACCTTGGCCGCTTGAGCGGGCAGGTCCGGAAACAGTTTTTCGGAACGGGCGTCGTAGCCGGTTCGCTGGCCGGTGTCCCGCACTGCCCAAACGGTAGCCAGTACCAGCGCCAGCGTGACACCGGCAAGAATCCACTTAGCCCGTGACATGGCGATCTCCTGCCGGGCGTCGGCGGCCACGGGTGAGCGCGACCAGCGCCGCTGCAAAACCGATCAGCAGCGGAATAAGACCGATGTTGATGAACTTGAGTTGCGTTTCGAGGCGGTCGATTTCCTGGCGCAGCTTGTGCTGCACTTCCCGCAGTTCGCGGCGCAGGCGCACTCGTTCGGTCTGGAAGCGCTCTATCTCCCGCTGTTGTTCGGCGCTTATCAGCGGTCCGGCCTGCTCGCCGCGCCGGGCTTGCAGTTCGGCCAGTTTCTGCTCGGTTTGCTGCAACTCCGACTGCAGGCGTTGCTCGGCGGCGCGAAACTCCTCCTGCGCCGCCCGATTCATGGCCTGGACCACGGTGAACGGTCGCGCATACGTGCCTTGCGAGCGCACGCCGATCAGGTCGCCACTGCCGGTGAGGTTGTCCACGGCGTTAATGAAGAAGGCGCCGTTGTCGGCGAAAGGCTCCACCATCCGGCTGCCGCGAAATTCGTTGACCTGGGCCCAGAACCGGTCGTAGATGAAGTCGGCATCGGCGACCACAATCAGGTTGGCTGGTACGGCGGATTGCTTGAGGACTTCGCTTGGCACCTCGGCGCCCTCAGGCGGGCCGTCGGGGAAGGCGGTTGTCAGAGTGCCCTGCACGCGGGCCGCCATTGCGAAATGCTCCTCGCCAGGCTTGAAGTCGCGCAGCAGGCTGTCTGGGTCGGGTTTGTCCAGACCGTCGGTGCCGACCAACATCGCCTGCTTGCTGGATGAAATCAACGGCGTGAACTCGATTTTCGAGTCCGGCAGCTTGGCCAGGGCGCCGACCGTATTCATGTACATCTGGCTCAGACGGGCGGTCACGATGTCCTTGCGGTCGAAGCGGCCGGATTTCAGGTCCAGCCAGACCAGGTATTCCTGCGGCGGCGCGTCCTCGCGAAAGGACACCAGGCGGGCCGCCTCGCGGTCGCCGATCACGCCCGGCTGGATCTGCATGCCCCAGGCGCCCAGCAGCGGACCCAGATCCGAACCCGCCTTGGGCAGGGTCATGGTGGGCATGATCGGGTCGCGCTGTGGCGGTTCGACGTCGCTGTAGGGATCGAGCAGCACCAGCGCACGGCCCCGGCGCAGCAGGTACTGGTCGATGGCGAACTGCGTCGCCGCCGACAGGTCCTTCGGGTGGATCAGCACCAGCAGGTCGGCATCGTCGGGAATTTTCTTGTCGAAACTCGACAGCACGCGGACCTCGAACAGCTCGCGCAACTGCTCGATCACCGCCCAGGCGGGGGTCTGCTGTTGCTGCATGGGCATCATCGACCCGTTGACGGGCAGCGAACTCATCACGGCCACCACCGGTCGACGCGACGTGTTCAGTTTGTAGATGAGGCGGGTCAGGTCGTATTCGAGGGTGTCCTCGCTACCGGGCGACAGGAACGGGATCACTTCCTCGCCGTCGGTCGTGTTGGTCGCGGCCAGGCCGAAGTAGGCGGTTTCGCCACCGGCTCCCCCAAGCGGCAGACCCCGCACGCCAAACTGCACCGCCCGGTCCTCGGCGTCCGAAAAGGGTTCGGGGTCGATCACCTTCAGCTGCAACTTGCCATGCGAGCGCTCGGCGTACTCCTTGAGCAGTGCCTGCACACGGGCGGCGTAGGCCTGAATCTGCGGCACATCGCGCAGCGCCTCGCGCGAGAAAAACAGGTTCAGCGTGATCGGTTCCTCAAGCTTCTCGACCACCGCCCGCGAGCCGGCGCTGAGCGTGTACAGGCGATTCTCGGTCAGGTCCAGGCGCCAGCCACCCAGCACTGTGGCGGCCAGGATGTTGACCGCCAGCAACAACACCACGGCCAGTACCAGGCTGCCGGTGGAAAGAACTCCGCGTCGCATGCGATTTCTCCTGCCGTCGGCGTCAGCCGGCGGCTTTCTTGGCTTCGACCAGCACCGTGTTGGCATACAGCCACACCCCGATCATGCTGGCGAAATAGACGATGTCGGGCAGTTCGATGACGCCGGTCTGGATAGCCTCGAAGTGACGCAGGAAGCTCAACGAGGCCACCGCCTGCGTCAGCCAGCCCGGCGCCCAGGCACCGAAGAAATCGAGCACGATTGGCAAGCCGCTGACGATGAACAGGAAGCTCACCACCACCGACAGCACGAAGGCGATCACCTGGCTCTTGGTCAGCACCGAGATGCAGGAGCCTATGGCCAGATACGCGCCGGCCATCAGCAAGCTGCCCAGATACCCGGCCATGATGGCGCCGTGATCCGGGTTGCCGAGGTAACTGACGGTGATCCAGATCGGGAAGGTCAGCGCCAGCGCCACCCCGGTGAACAGCCAGGCGGCCAGGAACTTGCCGACCACCGCCTGGCCGGTGGTGATCGGCAGCGTCATCAGCAGTTCGAGCGTGCCGGTCTTGCGCTCCTCCGCCCACAGGCGCATGGCCACCGGCGGGATCAGTACCAGGTACAGGTACGGGTGGAACTGGAAAAACGCCACCAGATCGGCCTGGCTGCGAGAGAAGAACTGGCCGAGATAGAACGTGAAAATCCCGCTCATGAACAAGAAGATCACGATGAAAACATAGGCCAGGGGCGTGTAGAAATAAGCCGCCAGTTCGCGCCGCATCACCGTCAGCATGGCATTCATGAGCGCGTCTCCCGGCCGCCGACTTCGTGCGTCATCTGGCGGAACACATCATCGAGACGACCTTGCTCCACGTACAGCTCGTCGGCGTGCCAGCCGGCCTCGCGCAGCTTGCCGCTGACCGCTTCCAGAATGCTGCGCCCGTGGCTGGCCAGCAGACGCAGACGCAGATGCTCAGCGGCGTCCTCGAGCACCTCCACGCGGGCTACGCCAGGTACCGCCGCCAGCTGTTCGCGCTGGTCCGCCGGACCAGCCGGCAGCACCAGCACCACCGCGTTGTGATACTGCGAACGGCTGGCCAGCTCCGCCGGTCGGCCGTCGGCCAGAAGGCGCCCGCCGGCGATGATGACGGCGCGGCTGCAGATCGCCTCGACCTCTTCCAGGATGTGGGTGGAAATGATGATGGTCTTGTCGGCGGCGATGTCGCGGATCAGCTCGCGGACCTCGTGCTTTTGATTCGGATCCAGGCCGTCGGTGGGCTCGTCCAGGATCAGCACCGGCGGGTCGTGCAGGATGGCCTGCGCCAGGCCCACGCGTCGCTTGAAGCCCTTGGACAGCGTTTCGATGGATTGGTCGAGCACCCCGCGCAGGGCCATGCGGTCGACCACGGCGTCGATTCGGCGGCGCCGGTCAGCGGCTTCCAGGCCGCGTACGCTGGCCACGAAATCCAGAAACCGCCGCGGTGTCATGTCGCCATACAGGGGCGCGCCTTCGGGCAGATACCCGATGGCGGCCTTGATTGCCAGCGGCTGCGCCGACAGCGCCAGGCCGCACACCTCCACCTCGCCGCCCGAGGGCGCCAGATAGCCGGTGATCATCTTCATGGTGGTCGACTTGCCGGCACCGTTTGGCCCCAGAAACCCGACCACTTCGCCACCACCGACGCTGAACGACAGATCGTCCACCGCCCGCAGGGCACCAAAATCCTTGGTCAGATGACTGACCGCGACCCCTGGCTGCATGTTCCCCCTCTCAATTCAGATGCCTGCTGCCGTGGCGGCGATGCAAAGGCCCGGCATTCTAGCCACATGCCGCCGTCGGCGCCCCCATCGGCGCACCAAGTTGGCTAACATTCGGCGTGGTTCGACCGCGCAGGACAAGGCAAGTTCATGACTGATGTGTTCACCGCCGCGGTGGTGCAGATGGTGTCTGGCAGCGAGTTGGCAGCCAACCTAGGCAGTGCCGGAAGATTGATTGCACAGGCCGCGGACCGCGGTGCCCGTCTGGTGGCGCTGCCGGAGAATTTCGCCCTGCTGGGCCGTCGCGAGCGGGACAAGTTGGCGCTGGCCGAGACTGAAGGCGCGGGACCGATCCAGGATTTTCTGGCCAGCGCGGCGCAGCGGCATGGCGTCTATCTGGTGGGCGGCACCATCCCGCTGCGCGGTGCCGACCCTCGGCGGGTGCGCGCCGCCTGCCTGCTTCACGGCCCGGACGGTCGGCGCCTGGCGCGCTACGACAAGATGCATCTGTTCGACGTGGAAGTCGGCGCGGCCTGCGGGGGCGGCGAGCACTATCGCGAGTCGGCCAGCATCGAACCCGGTGACCAGTTGGTTACGGTGGACACGGAACTGGGCCGGATCGGCCTGGCCGTGTGCTACGACCTGCGCTTTCCGGAGCTGTTCCGGGCGCTGCTGGCCCAGGGCGCGCAAATCCTCGTCCTACCGTCGGCCTTCATCGAGACCACCGGCGCCGCCCACTGGCATCTGCTGTGTCGCGCCCGCGCGGTCGAGAACCTGTGCTACCTGCTGGCGCCCGGCCAGGGCGGGCTGCACGACAACGACCGGCGTACCTATGGCCACAGTCTGATTGCCGGGCCATGGGGCGATGTACTTGTCGAACACGCCGACAGCGGCGAGGGCATCGCCAGTGCCGACATTGACCTGGCTGCCTTGCAGCGCCTCCGGACGCGCTTTCCGGCGGTACAACACCGGCGATTGTGAGTGGGCGTCGGAACTCGCGGATGAGCACCTCAGACGATTCTGACGCGGAGTCATCACCCTCCCTGGACAGGTCTTAATACTGACTCGGGCAGGGGCCGGCAGATCGCCGTGCGGATCGGCCGTAAACTCC
>CAZZHF010000102.1:0-9220 GCA_964653545.1 uncultured Gammaproteobacteria bacterium
AACGCGACCGGCATGGCCACGCCGGACGATCTGGCGGTGTTCGAAGCCTGCCAGGCGGGTTACGCCGCCCGCCTGGTGGAGTGGCAGCAGGGTTACGACCGCGGCATGACACACATGACGCATGGCCCGGACAAGTTTGCCAAGGAACTGGGCATCAACCCCAACAGCAGCGGCCCGAATGCCACCGACGAAACCCTGTACCACGGCCAGTACCGGGAATGGATGCGCCTGATGCAGGAAGGCTTGTCGCTGGACCGCGCCGCCGGGCGCGAGCCCTTGCCCCGCGCGGCCAGCGCCTGAGCTCGAATTTCCCGGAGCACCCCGATGAGCGACTGCCTGTTCTGCAAGATGGCGTCCGGCGACATCAAGCCGGACCTGCTGCATGCTGACGAACACCTGCTGGTGATCCGCGACATCAATCCCCAGGCGCCGTTTCATGCCCTGGTGATTCCGCGCGAGCACATTGCGACGCTGAACGACTTGCGGCCGCAGCACGCCGAACTGGTGGGGCGAATGTACCTTGCGGCCGCTGCCGCGGCACAGGCCCAGGGCCATGCCAGCGACGGCTACCGCACCGTGATGAATTGCAACCGGCTGGCTGGGCAGACGGTATTCCATATCCATCTGCATGTGCTTGCGGGTCGTGCCATGCACTGGCCGCCGGGCTAAGCGTAACCGCCGCATGCGTGACGCTGCGGTTCAGCACGCGGGTCGCGTTCGGTCCGATTAAGCAGGGACCACCCAAGGCCATGTGTTGACCTGTCAGTTCAGCGCATCGGCCAGGCTCAATCGGTAACCGCCGGCCACCTCGATGTTGGCGCCGGTTATGTAGGCACCGGCCGACGACAGCAGAAACAGCACCGCGCCGGCAATATCCTGTACCTGCGCCGGGCGGCCCAGTGGCACATGGCTTTCAATGGCTTCCGGCAGGTCGACCGAGTTGTCGAGGTGGCCGGGCGAGACCATGTTGACGCGGATGTTCCGTGGCCCCAGTGCCTGTGCCAGGCTGCGCGTGAGCACCAGCAGGCCGGCCTTGGATATCTGGTAGGCCATGGCGCGAGAGTTGGCGACCAGGTGTTCCACGCCGGCATAGCCGAGGTTGATGACCTGTCCCACGCCCGATGCCGCAAGCGCCGGCACGGCGGCGCGGATCAGCGCGTAGGGTGCGGTCAGATTGGTTTCCAGCGTGGCGCGAAATTCCTCTGGTGTCTGGTCCAGTGGCTCCCCGAGGGGATAGTTGCCGACGTTGTTGACCAGCACATCCAGCCTACCGGCGGCGCGCAGAGCGGCCTCGATCAGCCGTTCGGCTTCTCCAGGCGTGGCGAGGTCCGCCGGGAGGGCCCAGGCGCGGCGCCCGAGGGATGTGATTTCGGCCACCGCGCTTGCAGCTTCCGGCTGTGACCGGCCGTAATGCACCACGACATCCGCCCCGGCGCGCGCCAACGCGAGCGCCAGGCCGCGGCCAGTGCGTTTGGCCGCGCCGGTCACCAGGGCTACCCGGCCGGCCAGATCGGCTGTCACCGGCGCAGTTCCAGGCTCACGCCCACACTTTGGGTGTCGGGCAGGATGTCCGGTTTACGCGCCGTGATCCGGACCCGCTGGATTTGCGGATGGTTCTGGAGCAAGCGCGAGCAGGCGTCACTGACGAAGCGCTCGACCAGCCGAAACTGTCCCTGCACCGCCAGCGTGGTCAGGCTCTGGGCCACCTCGGCGTAGTTGACCGTGTCGGCCACGTCGTCGCTGGCTGCCGCGGCGGCAAAGTCCACATCGAGTTCCACATCGACCAGCAGGCGCTGCGCCATCACCCGCTCGCGGTCCAGGATGCCGATGATGCAGTCGACGCGCAGCGCTTCGATGCGGATAGTGCCCAGGCTCACGCGCGGTTTCCGGCGTCAGGCCACGGTCTGGTAGCGACCGGTTTTGACGAACGCGATGTACTCGCGCAGCCCGCGCAGCAGGTCGTATTCGGGCAGGTAGCCGAAGTCGGCCTGGGCGCGCGGGTCCGGTGGGATCGGCCCGGCCTTGAACGGTCCGGCTTCGGTTGGTGCTTGCGGTACTTCAATGTCGGCGTCTGGAATCAATGCCTTGATGGCTTCGACCACCTGATACAGCGTGCTGGCAACAGGTGCGTTGATGTCGTAGACCTCGTGCTGCAACTCGCCGGCCAGGGTTGCGGCCATGCAACCACGGCCGGCGTCGCCGCCGTAAAGCATGGGGATGATCGGCGCCGAATAGGCCAGTAGTGGCTGGTCGTAACGCACAGGCTCGCCCTTGAGCGGCTTTTCGATGAACGGCTGCAAGCCCTGGCCGATGGCACCGGTAAAGGCATAGCCCGGCCCGTATACCTGCCCACCCAGGCGCAGGATGCGCACGTCCAGGTCGTAGAGCTGGCGGTAGTCGTTGGCCAGCAGTTCGGCGCCGACTTTGGCGCTGGCATACGGGTCGGCCGCGATGTCGAGCTTGCCGGTACCCATCGCCTTGGCAAACGCGCCACCGGTCCAGCCGGTCTTGCCGGTGGACACATACGACACACGCTTCAGGCCCATGGCGCGCGCGCATTCAAGCACGTTCAGCGTGCCCATGATGGTCAGTTCGGCGTTGGCGTAGGGCCGCGCGTAAGCGCCTGGCGTGAGAAAGCTCGCAGTGTGCAGGATGCGCGTCACATTCAGCTCGCGCACTGCCCGATACAGGTCCGGCGCGTGCAGGACATTGCCCTGCACCAGCGTGACCTTGTCCAGCACGTCCGTGAGCAGTTCGGTTTTCAGGGCCAGGTCGAAGGCTGCCACCGGCACGCCGCGCGCGACTGCCTCGCGCACCGCGAACGAACCGACCAGGCCGCAGCCACCGGTTACCAGGATGGTCATGGGTATCTCCTATGGATCATGAGGGTATTGTTGTCCTTGATTTCGCGGCCGCGTGCCGATCCGCCTGCGGCTGAATCATGAGCTACCCAGCGCGAACTCGGTAGGTGCGGTCAGCGGCAACGTGGCGTTTTCCTCCGGCAGCGTGATTGCCATGCGCTGCACCGGCACACCATTGTCCACCAGCGCGGCACGGATCGCCGCCCCGCGCGCCTGAGCCAGGGCCTGCAGGGTCCTGGCGTCCGGAGCGAGTGCCGCCAGCAGCCGCTCGCGGCCGGCACGCGCAGCTGCCGCGCGCTGTTCTTGCGCGCTCGGTGAGGTGCCCTCGGGCGGGGGTACCAGCGGTGGCTCGCTGCCGAAGCGTTCCTGGTACAGGGCGCTCAACTTGTCGGTTGAGTCCTCGTCGGCATCGGCCGCCTCGTCGCCACCTGGCCCCTGGCCCATGGCCACGCCCAATGCCACCCGGGCCAGGGCCCGGCTGTCGTCCTGGTCGGCCCGTGGGCGAATCTCCAGGGTAAGTTGTGGTCGGGCGATCAGCGCCTGCGCCAGTTTTTGCAGTTTGTCGCGCTGTATCGAGGGCAGGTCCGCGCGACCAGGGGCGAAGCCGACCGTCTGCAAGTCCTTGCCTTTGCCGCCGACCAGCCGCGCCAGCAGCGTAAACGGGGCCGTCGCCGCCTTGACGATGACCTGTCGGAGCGCTGTGCCAATCAGCGCGCCGTAATCGAACTGTGGGTTCGACAGATCGCCATTGACCGGCAGGTCGACGTCTATTATGCCGGCCGAGTTTTTTAGCACCGCCAGCGCCAGCCTCAGCGGCAGGCTGATGGCGTCTGGGCTGTCCACGCGCTCGCCCAGGACCAGCCGGTCGAGAAGCACCTTGTTGGAGCCAATCAGGCGCGGGCCGTCGACCGTGTAGTTCAGATCCACGTTTAGCGTGCCGCGCTCGATCCGGTACCCGGCAAACTTACCCACGTAGGGCGCGAATGTGGCCATCTCGACGCCGCTGAAGGACAGCTTGAACGCTGCCTGGCGCGGTGTTGCCAGGTTAAAGGTCCCGGTCACCGATGCCGGCGCGTACTGGTCTACCCGGCCCATCAGGGACACGCGGGCCGTTTCCCCGGTATCGCTGGACAAGCCGTCGATGTCGCCGCGCAGTTGCTGCAGGCTGACCGCAAAATGCGGGGTCAGGCTGCGATCCTCGAAGTTGAGTGTGCCGCGGCTGACGCGCACGGTGTCGATTTTCAGGCGCATGGGCGTCGGCGCTGATTCTGCGGCAGGTTCGGGTGCGGTGTCCGGTACCGGGTCCGTTGCGACGGGCGCCACGCTGCGTGGGCCGAAAGGCGACAGGTTGCTCTGCCGGTTCTCCGTGATGATGGTTCGCAGGGTCGGCCGGTTGATCCAGATCTTGCTGGACGTGACACCCTGCGCGCTGGCTACCAGTTGGTCGATTCTGAGTGTGCGCAGGCCGAAAAGTGCTTCGTCGCGTTCCGTGTCCCACAGTTCCACCCGGGACAAGCTGACCTGGCCGCGAAACTCCGGCCCGGGTTCACCCACGCTCAGGCGGCCGGTCGCCGCCGCGGTGCCGCTGCGCAGTTCGAGCGGCCCAACATCCGGCAGGTATGCGGCGAATGGGGGCAGTGGCAGGTTCTTGGCGGTGATGTCCAACTGTGCCGGGCCGGCAGGCAACGCCGCCTCGCCGGTTATCGCCACAGTGCCCCCGTCCGCCAGGCTGGCGGTTAACGAGACCGGCACCTTGTCGGCAGATCCCAGGGCCGCGATGTCGAGCTGCTCAACGGTGATTTCCTGCTCCAGCGGCGGTTTTACCGTTGCATCGCTGACTGTCAGTCGTTGTCCGGTCAGCGCCAACGCGCCGAGGTTCACCTGCCAGGCCGACCCGGTGGATTCCGGCTTGGTGGTGTCCGTGGCACCGGTCAGGCTGTCGAGGTTCAAACGGCCGTCGGCGTCGCGCGCCAACGCAAGCCAGTTATCACGACCGCTGATCCGCGCCACCGAAACCCGCCGCGCAGCCAGGTCCAGGGCCAGGCCTTCCACCGCGATTTCGGCAATCTGCGCCACGGGCGTGTCCTGGGCGTCGGCTAACCGGGTCTGACTCAGGCTGACGCGGCCGTCGGTGATCCGTACCGCACCCGCGGCGGATAGCAGCAAGGCACCACTGGCGTCGATGAAACCGTCACGAGCCTTCAGCGGCAGCGTGCGTTCCAGGTATGCCAGTGCCGGCTTGGCGGCCAGGCTCTGTAGCGCGAAGCTGCCGGACAGCGCGAACGGCGCCGCTGTCAGCTCGCCCTCCAGACGCAACGTACCAGAGCCCGCTTTTCCGGTCAGCAGGAGCGCGGCGGGTGACTGTGCCTGGGTGTCGAAGCCAGTCAGGGACACCGACAGCTCGCTCAGTCTGAGCGCGACAGCAGGGCTGCCGCTGGCGTCGCGCACGTCCACCGTGCCGCCTGTCAGGGCCAGCTCGTCGATCCGGATGCGTGGCGGTGGCCCGGCATCAGCGTTTCCCGGAGGCAGCTGTGGCGTAAGGCGGCCATCCTTCAGCAGGCCGATCTGTCCTCGCACGCCGCTGACGGTCAGCGCATCCAGATGGATACTTCGCGTCCACAGGGAGTCGAATGCCAGGTCTGCCTCAACGCTGTCCAGGGCTGCCACCAGGGCGCCGCTGGGGTCATTGACGCGTACGCCGTCCAGGCGCAGCGCCAGGCGCAGCGGGTCGAAACCGACTGCCGTCACCTCGGCGCTGCCGCCAGCCGCATCAGCCAGAGCCTGTTGCACGTAACGCCGGATGCGCTCCGGCGCGACCAGCACAGCCGCCACCAGCAGGGCCAGCAATACCAGCCCGAGCATGCACCGCCAGCCGCAGCGGCGTCGAAAAATCCCTATAACCATGTGGCGATCTTAAGCTGCCCGCCGACGCCAGGCGACCCCGGCACCGGTTCCGGGGCGTTCCGGTGGGCGATATAGAATGGCCACGCGGTGGGTCGGGCGCGCCGCGCAACGCAGTCAGGTGGAGTAAATAGCCATGACCCTAAGGGACGCAGCCACGGTGGTGCTGGTGCGCGAGGCGGCCCATGGCGCGGCGGGCTTCGAAGTGTTCATGCTGCTGCGGACGGTGAAAAGCGATTTCAACGCGGGTGCCTACGTGTTCCCGGGGGGCGGGGTCGACCGTGCCGACGGGAGTCTGGACGCGGAGCGTCTGTGCATGGGCCTCGACGCCGGACAGGCGAATGTACGACTTGGCGTTACAGGCGGTGGTCTGGCCTTTTATCTGGCGGCGATTCGCGAGTGTTTCGAGGAGGCAGGCGTGCTGCTGGCGGCGGATGTCAGCGGGCGCGCGCTGAGCCTGCATGACGACGCGTTGCAGCAGCGCTTCGCGGCACACCGGGCGGCGCTCAACGCCGGTCGGACCACACTGACGGCGATTTGCGAACGCGAAGGCTTGCGCCTGCCACTGGACCAGGTCCATTACTACAGCCACTGGATTACGCCCGAGGGCATGCCGCGCCGCTATGACACGCGGTTTTTCCTGTGCCGGGCGCCAGCGGAGCAGGAACCGCTCCACGATGGCCAGGAGACGGTGGATCACTGCTGGGTGCGTCCAGCGGATGCATTGCACCGGCATGCCGCCGGTACCTTCAAGCTGGTGCCGGCGACGCGCAAGCAGCTTGAGTTCCTGGCCAGCCAGTCATCCCTGGCGGAACTGTTGGTCACGGTGCGGGATATCGGGGCAGTGCCGACGATTCTGCCGCAGCTGATTTTTGGGCCCGACGGCAAGCCGCGGCGCGTGCGCTTGCCGTTGCCCGAGGGCGTGGAAGAGATTGACCTGAGCGGAGTGGTCATATGAACGGCGCCACGCCCGCGGGCAATCCGTTCGATACGCCGGCGGTGCGGCAGGAATTTCCGTTTGCATCGGCGGTCGAGGTGTGGCCCGGCGTGCGGCGCATTACCGCGCCCAATCCTGGTTTCATGACCGGCCCCGGCACCAATACCTATCTGGTAGGCACGCAGCAGGCGCTGGTCATCGACACTGCCAGCGCTGCCCCGGCGCACCTGGAGGCTATAAAGCGCGCCGCCGGGGGTGCTATTACTGCCGTGCTAGTCACGCACGCCCACCCCGACCATGCGCCGGGTGCGCTGGAGCTGGCCCGCGACTGTGGTGTGCCGGTTCATGGCAGCGGCATTCCCCTGGCCGGCGTCAGCACGCCGGGCTTTGCGCCCGATCAGGTGCTGGCTGATGGCGACGTCCTGATGACCGATGCCGGCCCGGTGCGCGCGCTGCGCACCCCCGGCCACGCCGCCGATCACATCTGCTACCTGCTGGAAAGGCAGGGCCTGCTGTTTGCCGGCGATCACCTGATGGAAGGCACCACCGTGGTGATCGCACCGCCGGACGGCGACATGGCGGCTTATCTGGCCTCGCTGCGGCGCCTGCAGAACGAGCCTGTCGAACGCATCGCGCCCGGCCATGGCCGGCTCATGCACGGCGCGCAGGCTACCTTGCAGCAGGTGATCGATCACCGCCTGGCGCGCGAAGCAGGGATATTGTCGGCACTCGCCGGTTCGGATGGGCGCACCATCCCGGACCTGGTGGCCGAGCTCTACGCTCAGGTACCGAGGATGCTGCACGCACTGGCGGAGATGTCGGTCCATGCCCATCTGATCAAGCTGGCGGCGGAAGGGCGGGTGGTCGGGGTGGCGCGCGAGGGCCTGTGGCGCCTTGCGCCGTCCGTCACATCCTCTGATCCGTCGCAGACTGCCAAAGGATCCTGATACCTGGCTGGTTCGGTGCCGCGCGGCATCCGGCCAGTGGCGCTTCACCGCCGATCTGCAGCAAGCGATTGCCATGGAACAGCAACGGCAGCGTCTGGCGTTGCCACGGCGGCACGGCAAGCGTCTGCAGGCGTTTTCGGAGTGATTTGCCGGGGACCGAGCGGTTGCCGCGAAAGCGCACGTCGAGCAGCGGATGCTCACCGAGCAGCGCGGCGGCGATGCCTTCGCCGACGGCTGGCTGGGCCCACAGCCGCCCCAATCCGGGCAGTTCCAGCGCCTGTGTCGGGGACCAACTGAAAGTGGTCTGCGGTGCGCTGGGCAGCGGCTCGGACGTCAGGTACAGGCGGCCGCGCCAGACACGCACCGCGTGCCTGCCAAACAGCACCCGCGGCTGGCGGTCGGTGCCGGCGCTGAGCGCCTGCCGGCGCAGTTCCTCAAGCCGGGCAGTGGACGGCGCCTGTACGCCCTGTGTGCGCAGCCAGCAGCGCAGCAGGTTACGCTGCCGCGGAGCGGACAATGCGGCCAGTTGGGTGAGCGGCAGGTTTTGCGCCGTGGCGCCGTCCCGCGCGGCGAGTTCTTCCAAAAGCGTTTGCGCGTCGGCCGCATGCGCGGCGTGGCGGGCCAGCGCGACACTGGCTGCTGGCCAATGCCCGGCCAGCACCGGCAACACCTGCTGACGCAGAAAATTGCGATCGTAGCGGTTGTCGGTGTTGCTGGGGTCCGGCACCCAGTTCAGGCGGTGCGCCTGGGCGTATTCGGCAAGGCGACTGGCGGGCCAGTCGAGCAAGGGGCGTAGCAACCAACCGCCGCCGAATGGCCGGCGTGCCGGCATCGCCGCGGCGCCAGCCAGTCCGGCGCCCCGCAGTAGCGCCAACAGAAGGGTCTCCGCCTGGTCTGTCTGGTGGTGGGCGGTCAGCACTAAATCGCCGCCGCTCATGCTGGTTGCCAGCGCCCGGTAACGGGCGGCGCGGGCAGCGGCTTCCGGGCTTTCGCCGATGGCTCCTCTGGCATCGACTTCCAGCACCTCAAGTGGCAGGTCAAGGTCCGCACACACGTCGGCGCAATGCTGCGCCCAGTGTGTACTGTCGGCGTGCAGGCGGTGATCGACATGAACAGCGCACAACCGGTGCGGCGCCAGCGCCGAGCGTTGCGCGGCAAGCCAGTGCAACAGTACGTGGGAGTCACGCCCGCCGCTGAAAGCGACGCGCACGGTCACCGGCGTGCCGTCAGCGGGCAGCGCCTGGGTGATGAGCGCTAGCTCAGCCTTCCTTGTAGGTGCCAAAACCGCGCACGCGCTCCAGGCGCCGTGCCAGCAGCGCAGCGTCCGTGGCGGCAGCCTCGGTAGCGGGCTGACCGGCGGTTGATTGCGGGCAGAGCTCTTCCAGGTGTCGCAGCAAGGCGGTACGCACACTGGTGGCGGTGGTGTCGAAGTCGCGGTGCGCGCCGCCACGCGGCTCGGCAATGATTTCATCCACCAGGCCCAGTTCATGCAGGCGCGGCGCGGTGATGCCCATGGCTTCGGCGGCCAGTTCCGCCTTGCCGGAATCCTTCCACAGGATGGCGGCGCAGCCTTC
>CAZZHF010000103.1:0-7243 GCA_964653545.1 uncultured Gammaproteobacteria bacterium
GGTGCCGCCGTACAGCTTCTTGGTGGAAATGATGTTGTCGCCGGCCCGCGCCAGATTCATCACCGTGTAGGTGATGGCCGCCGAACCGGAGGCCAGCGCCAGCGCTGCAATGCCGCCTTCCAGGGCAGCGACGCGCTGTTCGAGCACATCGTTAGTCGGGTTCATGATGCGGGTGTAGATGTTGCCCGCCACTTTAAGGTCGAACAGATCGGCGCCGTGCTGGGCGCTGTCAAAGGCGTAGGCCACGGTCTGGTAGATCGGTACCGCTACCGACTTGGTGGTCGGGTCGGGCTTGTAGCCGGCGTGGATAGCGAGCGTTTCCAGTTCCATCGCGGGGGCTCCGGGGGTGCGGTAGGCTGGCCGGACTTGCCGGCCGCGGGGCGCGCGAATATACCATCGGGCGTTTTCGCATCGAACAGGACACCGCCATGCAGTATTCGGAATTGGGCAACAGTGGCTTGAAGGTGAGCCGCCTGTGTCTTGGAACCATGACCTTCGGCGAGCAGAACAGCGAGGCTGAGGCGCACGCCCAGCTCGACTACGCCATCGGACAGGGTGTGAACTTCATTGACGCCGCCGAGATGTACCCGGTGCCGCCACGGCCGCAGACCCAGGGCCTCACCGAGGCGTACATCGGCAGCTGGCTCAAGGCACGTGGCGGGCGGGATAAAGTGATTGTCGCTACCAAGGTGGCCGGTCGTTCGACTGAGCTGTCCTACGCGCGGCCGTTCGCCATCCACCCCGACCGGCGCAACATCGAGCTCGCTATCGACGCCAGCCTCAAGCGCCTGCAGACCGACTATATCGATTTGTACCAGGTGCACTGGCCGGACCGCAGCACTAATTTCTTCGGCCGTCTGGGTTACGAACACCAGCCGCTGGCCGACGAAGTGGCCATCGAGGACACGCTCGCGGCGCTGGGCGATGTAGTTCGCACCGGCAAGGTGCGCCATGTCGGGATCAGCAACGAGACGCCATGGGGTGCAATGCGCTATCTGGCGATTGCCGAGCAACGTCAATTACCGCGCGTGGTGTCGATCCAGAACCCGTACAGCCTGCTCAACCGCGTGTTCGAGATCGGCCATGCCGAGATCGCACTGCGTGAGCAGATGGGACTGCTGGCCTATTCACCGCTGGGCATGGGCGCGCTCAGCGGCAAATACCGCCACGGCGCCCGGCCGGCGCAGGGCCGTTTGACCCGCTTCGATCGCTTCCGGCGCTACAGCACGCCGCGCGGTGCGGCAGCGGTCGAGCGCTACGCCCAGCTTGCCGAGACGCACCGTCTGGACCTCGCGCAGATGGCGCTGGCCTTCCTGCTGCGCCAGCCGTTCCTGACCAGCGTCATTGTCGGTGCGACCACGCTTGATCAACTCGCGGTGAATCTGGGCAGCATCGATCTGACGCTGTCCGAGACAGTTGTCGCCGGAATCGAGGCGGTGCACGCCGAGGATCCGAACCCATGTCCGTGACCCTGGACCTGTACGGCCACTCCTGGTCGGCACCGTCGCGCGAGGTGCGCATCCTGTGCGCGGAGCTGGCGCTCGACTATCGGTTTATCGAGGTCAAGCAGGCCGAGGCCGGCGACTATCTGCCAGAGGCTCTGAACCCGGCCTGCAAGGTGCCGATGATCGACGCCGACGGCTTTATCCTGGGCGAGGCGCACGCCATCCTGCGCTACCTCGCCGTCGGCCACGACACGGCCGGCGCCTGGTATCCGGCCGCGCCGCAAGTCCGCGCACGGGTCGATCAATGGCTGGACTGGCAAGCACTGCGCCTGGGCCGTCTGGCCGCGGAGCTCATGCGTCAGCGTCGCTTCCGGCCGGGGGTGCCGGACGACGCTGCCTGCGCCGAGGCCGAGCGCCTGCTCACGCTGATCCTGCCCGAGCTCGATATGGAGCTCAACACGGCGCCCTACACCTGCGGGCAGCATCCAACACTGGCCGACATCGCCATCTTCACCAGCGTCGATTACCTGCGCCTGGCGGGGTTTGACCTGGGGCGTTTCGCCGCGCTCACGGCCTGGTTCGAGAGCTGCGCCGCCCGGGCCGCGTGGCTGGCGACAGCCCCTGTCCTGGGCTGACGGCTACGCGCTGAATCAACTCGGGCTGGACTTCTGAGCGCCGGCCAGCGGAGAAGTTTGATTTTCCGCTGGGCCATCACATCTAATGAGACTTGCAGCCGTTGATGTTGGCGGTGCGTCCGTGCCTCGCGGGAACCGCAAACCGACAGGTGTATGCGATGCGGTTATATTCTTAGGCTCGGACCGCATTCGCGGGCCTGCTGAGTCGCTCGATCTGGATTGCCCATGGCTGCACCCGACCCGCAAATCGACACCGCGCCGGTCATCGCCGACGAAATTAAAACGACCACCTGCTATATGTGCGCCTGCCGCTGCGGTGTGCGAGTGCACCTGAAAGAGGGCCGCATCCGCTATATCGACGGTAACCCCGACCACCCGGTCAATGGCGGCGTGATCTGCGGCAAGGGTTGCGCCGGCATCATGAAACAAGACTCGCCGGCGCGGCTGAAAAAGCCCTTGCTGCGCACGGGTCAGCGCGGCAGTGGTGAGTTTCGGGAAATCGAATGGGATGAGGCGCTCGGGCTGCTCACCAAGCGCCTGGCCGGCATTCGTGCCACCGATCCGCGCAAGCTGGCGTTTTTCACCGGCCGCGATCAGAGCCAGGCGCTCACCAGCTGGTGGGCGCAGCAGTTCGGCACGCCCAACTACGCCGCCCATGGCGGTTTCTGTTCGGTGAACATGGCCGCCGGTGGGTTGTACACCATCGGCGGCAGTTTCTGGGAGTTCGGGGAGATCGACTGGGAGCACACTCGCTACCTGCTGATGTTCGGCGTGGCCGAGGATCACGACAGCAACCCGCTGAAGATCGGTCTTGCCAAGCTCAAGGCACGCGGCGCGCGTTTTGTGTCGGTCAACCCGGTGCAGACCGGCTACTCGGCCATTGCCGATGAGTGGCTGGGCATCCGCCCCGGCAGTGACGGGCTGCTGATCCTGGCGCTGGTGCACGAGTTGCTGCGCAGCGAACAGGTGGATTTCGAGTACCTGGCGCGTTACACCAACGCGCCCTGGCTGGTCATCGACAACCCCGGCGCCGCCGACGATGGCCTGTTCGCGCGTGACGAAGACGGCAAGCCCCTGGTTTTCGACGCGCGCCGCGGCGCGGTGACCAGTGTCATGGGTGGGGACATCCAACCGGCCCTGGGCGGCCGGCGTGACCTGGCCGACGGCCGCGGCGCGGTGCCGGTGTTCGAATTGCTGGTGCGCCGCTACCTCAATCCCGGGTACGCCCCGGATGCGGTGGCCGAGCGGGTGGGCCTGTCGGCCGCCACCATCCGCGGTCTGGCGGCCGAAATCGCCTCGGCGGCCTTCGAACACCCGTTGGTGATCGACCAGCCCTGGACCGACTGGACCGGTCGTCGGCACGAAACCATGATCGGCCGGCCGGTATCGTTCTATGCCATGCGCGGTATCGCCGCACACTCGAATGGATTCCAAACCTGCCGTGCGCTGCATGTGTTGCAAACCCTGCTTGGCGCAATCGATGCGCCCGGCAGCTTCCGCTACAAGCCGCCGTTTCCGCGCCCGGCGCCGCCGCGGCAAAAGCCCACCGGAAAGCCGGCGCAGGTAACGCCTGGCCAGCCGATGCCGGGCGTGCCGCTCGGTTTCGTCGCCAGCCCCGAGGATCTGCTGCTGGACGCGGATGGCCGGCCGATGCGCATCGACAAGGCCTATTCCTGGGAGGCGCCGCTGGCCGCCCACGGCGCCATGCACATGGTGATACACAACGCCTGGAAGGGTGATCCCTACCCGATCGATACCCTGTTCATGTTCATGGCCAACATGAGTTGGAACTCCAGCATGAACACCAGCGGCACCCTGGACATGCTGACCGACCGGGATCCTGCCACCGGCCAGTACCGCATCCCGTTTATCGTCTACTCGGACGCGTTTGCCTCCGAGATGGTCGCCTACAGCGACCTGGTGCTGCCGGACACGACGTATCTGGAGCGCTGGGACGCCATCTCGCTGCTGGACCGGCCGATTTCAAGCGCCGACGGGCCGGCCGACTCGATCCGTCAGCCGATCATGACGCCGGATCGCGACGTGCGCTGTTTCCAGAGCGTGTTGTTGGATCTGGGTGCTCGCCTCGGCCTGCCGGGCATGGTCAAGGACGACGACAGCGCGCTGTATCCCGGCGGCTACCCGGATTACATCGTCAACCACCAGCGCAAGCCCGGTGTGGGCACGCTGGCCGGCTGGCGCGGCGCCGACGGCGACCAGCAGGGTACGGGTGCGCCCAACCCTGACCAGTTGCAGCGCTACATCGACAGTGGCTGCTTCTGGCAGGACACGCTGCCGCCGCAGGCGCGCTACTTCAAGCACGTCAACCGCGATTATCTGGACTATGCCGCCGGCATGGGCTTCATTGAAACGGCTGAGCCGGTGCTCTTGCAGCTATACAGCGAGCCGCTGCAGAGGTTTCGCCTGGCCGCCCGTGGCCACGGGCCGGTGACGCCGCCGCCGGTCGAGCGGGTACGCATCGAAACCTATTTCGACCCGTTGCCGATCTGGTACGAGCCGCTCGAAATGGCCGCCGTGCACGGCGGCGATTACCCGCTGCACGCCATCACCCAGCGTCCGATGATCATGTACCACGCCTGGGATTCGCAAAACGCCTGGCAGCGACAGATCCTTGGCAGCAACCGCTTGTATCTGCATCCGCGGACGGCGGCGCGGCTTGGCATCGCCGACGACGCGTGGGTGTGGGTGGTCAGCCACCACGGGCGCATCAAGGGCCAGGTACGGCTGATGAGCGGCGTCAACCCGGACACGGTGTGGACCTGGAACGCCGTTGGCAAGCGTGCCGGGGCCTGGGGTCTGGACCCGCAGGCCAATGAGGCGAAAAAAAGCTTTCTGCTGAACCACCTGATTGGCGAACTGCTACCTGGCGGCGGTCACAGCAACAGCGATCCGGTGACCGGGCAGGCGGCCTGGTACGACCTGAAGGTGCGTATCGAGCCGGTGGCTGCCTCGGACGTGGCCCAGGAAAGCGCGCCGCAGTTCACCGCGCTGCCACGCCCGCCGGGCCTGACACCTGCACCGAAGCGGCTGACCCGCGGGGCGATGTTTCGCCGCCGGTCGGCTGGCTAGCGGACCGGCGGCGTCATGCGTGCAGGGTTACAGCAACGGGTGCCCGCTCAGGCCGTACTGCGTGCGGCCGTAGGCCAGCATGTTGTCGTCGTAGATCTGGCCAACGTGGATCAGCAGCATGAACAGGTCGCGGGCAGCGATCTCCAAAGGGTCGCCCTTGTAGGCCGCCGCGCCGCCCAGCATCTCCAAGGCCCGAAACGCCATCTGCGACGCCTGCCGGCAAATATGGGAGCGCCACGCGTTCAGGCGGTTGCTGTCGGCCTCCGAGCACAGGGGTGTGTTGGCCGCCTGCCAGGTTTCAAGCTGCACCACGTAGCGTTCCTGCAGAGCCTCGATGCCGTCCAGCTTGACCAGCATCTCGGCCAGGTTGCGCTGGGCAATCGGCGATTCCCACTCCTTGACGCCATACAGCACGCGCTGGCGTTCCTGGATACGGCGTTTCAGGTCGGTCAGCACCCGCTGCATGGTGCCAACCGCGATGGAGTTGAAACCGACGCAAAACAGCGGCATGAACGGAATGCGAAAAATCGGTTCGTCGCTGTAGGCGCCGCCCACCGGCTCGCCTGTGCCCTTGACGTGGCCCAGCGGCAGCACGCGGTGCCAGGGCACAAACGTGCTGTTGGCCTTCACGCCGTGGCTGCCGGTCCCGCGCAGGCCCAGCGTGTCCCAGTTGCGGATGATTTCGAGTTCCTTGGTGTTGACGCACACCAGGCACGGCTGCGGACCGCCGTCGTAGCCGGGCACGTCCACGAAGGCGCCCAGGCCAATCCAGTCATCCCACAGCACGCCGCTGCCGAAGTTCCACTGGCCGGACAGCTTCACGCCGCCGTCGACGTACTCGACCTTACCGATGGGGAAGAAAATATCGGCGGTGAAGCCGTCGCTGTCGTACACCTCCTGCCGGCCCTTCGGGTCCAGAAAGGCCACCCATTGCTCGTGCAGCGCGGTGAAGTACACCAGCCAGGCGGCCGAGGCGTTGTGCTGGGCAATGACGCGCACGACCTCGGAGAACGTGCGTGGCCCCATGCCAAAGCCGCCGTATCGCTTCGGGCGCAGCAGTTTGTGCATTTGCGCCGCGTGCACGACGTCGCGCAGCTTCAGGGAAAAGCCACCGTTACGCTCCGCGTCGGCCACTTCAAGGTCGGCCTGTTGGCCGATATGCTCGGCGCGGGCAATCATTTCCTCGTGCGTTGGTGTGCCCAATGTCGTTTCTCCTTGGATGCGGTAGCGGATTGTTTTCAACGGCGGTTGGGCCGCCGGCAGTCTAGCAAACAGTTATTTAGCCGCGGTGCCAGGCGCGGTTCCCGTTTTGTTCACATCAGATGCGCTACCCCATGACCGCGATTGCTGAAAGCACCACCGGCCGCAAGCTCGGCCTCGTGATCGATCTTGACACCTGCGTGGGCTGCCACGCCTGCGCCGTGGCCTGCAAGGAATGGAACGACGGCGGTCTGATGGCGCCGCTGACGGACGAAGACCCCTACGGTGCATCACCGCTGGGCGTCTGGTTCAACCGCGTACACGCGTTCGAGGCCGGGCCAGAATCCGGCTGTGGTGGCGGCGACGCCGGCGCCACGCGGACCATGCACTTCCCACGTTCCTGCCTGCACTGCGAGCTGCCGGCCTGCGTCACCGTGTGCCCAACCGGCGCTTCGTACAAGCGGGCGGAAGACGGCATCGTGCTGATCGACGAGGACAAGTGCATCGGCTGCAAATTATGTTCCTGGGCTTGCCCCTATGGCGCCCGCGAGTATGACTACAACAGTGGCACCATGAAAAAGTGCACGCTGTGCGTGGACCGCATCTACAACACCCACTTGCCTGTCGCCGAGCGCCAGCCGGCTTGCGTCATGGTGTGCCCGACCTCGGCGCGGCATTTTGGCGATCTGGGTGACCCTGAGTCGCAGGTGTCAAAGCTGGTCGCGGACCGCGGCGGCGTCGACCTGCTGCCCGGGCTTGGCTATCAGCCGGTGAACAAGTATCTGCCGCCCCGCGAGCGGCGCGCGGCCGCCGATACGCCGCCCCTCAAGGACGCCGACGTGGAAGCTGATGCGGGTCATCGGCTGCTGAAGT
>CAZZHF010000103.1:7253-9077 GCA_964653545.1 uncultured Gammaproteobacteria bacterium
TTGGGGAGGAAATTGACCCCGCCTTCGGCCAGCGAGCGGCGCATCGCCGCGGCATCGGTGCGCTGCGCGAAGGCCTGCGGCGGCGGCGGCGGACCGACGACGCGCCACGCCGTACCCTGGCCGCGGACGCGGAAGGTGATGCTAGTCTTCGCCTGTTGAAGTGGGTCGATCGGCTCTTGTCGCGCTGAGTATCGAAACGTCATGCATCCAGCCGCTTCGGTCATTCTGTTCACGGTCAGCTCGGGCGCCGGCTACGGTCTGCTGATACTGCTGGCGGCGCTGGCAAGCATCGGTGTCCTGAGTCCGGGCCGGGGCCTGGGCCTTGCCGGTCTGGGCACGGCACTGGTGCTGATCACGGTCGGCCTGCTCGCCTCGATGTTTCATCTTGGTCGCCCGGAGCGCGCGTGGCGGTCGCTCAGTCAATGGCGCACCTCATGGTTATCTCGGGAAGGCGTGCTGGCCCTCGCGACCTACCCACCGGCGTTGTTGTTTGTCGCCAGCTGGTTGTTGGCCGGACCCACCGGCGGCGCATTCGCGGCGGTCGGCACGCTGACCGTGGTGCTCGCCTCCTTGACGGTGATTTGTACCGGCATGATCTACGCCAGCCTGAAGCCCATCCCGCAGTGGTGCAATCGCTGGGTGGCACCGGGCTATGTAGCGATGGCGCTTGCAACCGGCGCCCCGTGGCTGGTTCTGTTCGCCACCGTGTTTGGGGAGCAGCGGGGTCTGCCGACCGTGATTGCAAGCCTGGCGCTGGTCCTGGCCGCGGTGGTCAAGCTTGTCTATTGGCGCCACATCGACCACGCTGCGCCAATCGCTACCGTTGCCGATGCCACCGGTCTTGGGGCACTCGGCCAGGCGCGGGTGCTGGAACGCCCGCACACCGAAGAGAACTATCTGCAAAAGGAAATGGGGTTTCGGGTGGCGCGCAAACACGCGAGCAAGCTGCGCCGTTTTGCCGTGCTGGCGGGTTTCGTCCTGCCGCTGTTCCTGGTGCTGCTGGCCAGCGCGTTGCCGGTCAGCGCCGCGGTGCTGGCCTTGGTGCCGGCGCTGGTTTCGAGCGTGCTAGGCGCGCTCGCCGAGCGCTGGCTGTTTTTTGCCCAGGCGCGGCATGTTGTGAACCTGTACTACGGCGCGACGACGGCGTAGTGCCTGCCAGCAAAACCGGCTGGAGTGCTCATCAGGACCACTCCAGCCGGGATGGACTTGTTCAGACCTCGATCACACCACGCCGAGGTCTTGCAGCTTGCCGCGCAGGACGTCGGCCTGGGCGGGTTGCAGGTCACGCAGCGGTGGAATCATGAGGCCGCCCTTCAGACCAATCGCATCGAACCAGGTTTTGACGCTGGATACCGTACCGGCGTAGGTATTGGTTTCGAGGATCTTCCACAGCAGGGTTTCTTCCAGCAGCAGGCGCACGGGGTTCAGCTGCATGGACACCGCCCGCGCTTCTTCCCACTTGCCTTGTGCGGCCAGCGCCCGGTATTCGTTGACCAGATGGCGCTTCTTGCCATACAGGATGTAGGACAGCTCACCCCACACACACTGGCCACCGGCGCGCAGATCGTCCAGGAATACCGCTTCCGATGGATCGCATACCAGAAAGTTGCTCGGCAGCTCGCGGCGCATGCGGAAGGTATCGATGCGGCCACCGGCGCCCTGCTTGGCCGCCACCACCGTGTCGAGTTCGGCCAGCCGCCGCATCAGGTCAAAGCCCAGCACGCGCCCGCCAACGCCAGTGCGGTACAGGCAGATGGCCAGGTCCGTGTGGTCGGTGAGGTACTTGAACCAGTCGAAGATCTCGTCGTCGGTGCGCAGCTGCAC
>CAZZHF010000104.1:0-8970 GCA_964653545.1 uncultured Gammaproteobacteria bacterium
GCCGCGTCGGAAGGCCGCCGTCAGGAGCAGATCAATATCGCCACTGGCGAGCGTGAAGCCTTCATTGCCCGCTCCGAAGGCGAAAAACAGGCGGCCATCAATGCAGCGCAGGGCGAAGCGGCCGCCATCACCTCCGTGGCCGACGCAACTGCGCAGGCGATTGAACGCATTGCCGCTGCCATCCGCCAGCCCGGCGGCGAGCAGGCCGTGCAACTGAAAGTCGCGGAAAAGGCTGTGGAGGCCTATGGCAGGGTGGCATCGGACGCCACCACCACGCTCATCGTGCCCAGCAACATGACCGAAGTGTCTGCCCTGATTGGCTCCGCCATGAAGATGGTGCAGACCGGCAAAGCTGCAGGCTGACCAGAAGACGCCCCCATCCCAGGAAGTGTGGATCCGGCCAAGCCGCTCCACTGCATTGCCCCCGGCAGGGGCGCCTGCCGATAAGCCGCTTCGGGGGCGCTATAATCGAGGGCCTCGGAGCGGTGGATGAGTGGTTTAAGTCGCACGCCTGGAAAGCGTGTGTGGGTTAATAGCCCACCGCGGGTTCGAATCCCGCCTGCTCCGCCAGATAGCTTGATTTCATGCGCCTTCCAAGCGTATTCGATGATTTACCCATCAATCTAGCCATCAACGAGAAAACGACCCTTACGAGGGTCTTTTTTTTGTCCAGGCATGGCTCGTGCAATGCCATTCACTGGGTTCTAGTTGTCATTTTCAGCGCATGGAGAAGGCAATATGAAAAGCTTGGAACTGAGTTGGCTGGAGCAGGCCTCTGCCCTTTTCGTTCATTTCCGTGACTCGATCCAGGCCGATCCACTTCTGGCCGCCATGCTTGTGGCGATTGGGTGGGCCTTCGGACAAGTTCCTTGGGCGACGCTTCTCCCCAAGGTTTGGCGGGCAATGCCTTGGCAACGTGTTGCACTTCCTGATGCGGCCGCGTTTGTTCTCGCCAGAACTGAAGCCACAGTGATCGCCATGATGGCGCGCCGCAGAGGCAAGTCAGACGACGACATTCTCCAATTCATTGCAAGCTACATTGCTCACAACGCCCCTGTGTCTGGTTTTCGGCCACCGGCGCGCGAATATGTGTTGCTCACTCAAGAAGAGATGAAGGGCGGGGGCTTCTCTAGCGGAGGGACTGAGTTTCGGACCTACGGAAGCGATCGCCCGACTCTTACCAACTTGACGATTCGCCGGTGGCGTCAACGTGTGGTCGTGTTGAAGCTCCGCTTGCAACACAAAAAGTGGTGTCCTGACGAATAAAGCTACGGCTGAGTTTTCAGCCGTAGCCCAAACCCCGGGCCGAACGATTCGACCCGGTACGTTGAAAGCTGAACTACAGCAGCGCGCCAATGAATGAAAGCAACGCGCCTGGACTAAAGATGACTAGAAAAAGTTTGCTTGGCACTCGCTCAGCAAGCGATTTTCCACTCCACGTTGGTTCGGGTCGGCCGAGAGCAAAGATCGTCGACCAAGACGCGAGAAACCCACCCACAATTGTTAGCACTTTTGACCAACTCGCTGGCAACTGTGGCGAGATAGCGCCCGAAGCGGCAAGTACAGCCAAAGCTACGCCCAACAAAAAAACTGAAAGCAAGAATGCGCGAAACAGGTATCTACGTACAAGTCGGCCTTGCTCTTCAGTCTGCACCCGCCAATCCAACCAGGCCTCTGGCTTAGGCCAAATTCCTGCCGCATAACGCTTACCCAAATCGGGTGCATCAATGTTCGCGCTCAGAATGTCTGGTGGACCAAGATCTACATATGCCGAAAAATTGAAGACAAGTAGCCAAGTAGCTCGCCAGTCTGAAGCTCGGCGGGGGGTGTAGGTGTGTTGGCTGCTCATGTCTAAATCGTACGCCAGCCCAGGCGGAGGCCGCGGCAAGCACCTGACAGGTGCCACGACATAATGCGACGCCATCATCATGGGCGGTGGCACGCGCATCATGGAGGTGGGGCACTTGGGGGCGTTAAGGGTTTGGAGGGTCTGCGCTGTGGACCGATCAGCCCCACTTCTTTGCTAAACGTGGACAAAAAAGACAGGCGCTGACTTAGTTTGAGCTTGTCAGCGGCCCCCGTACTTCGCGCGCGCAGCTTCCAGCAGCTCCAGACCGTGGCCTTTGGGTTCGGCCTTCGGTTCGCATCGGTCCTCCCAGCCAACTGGCGGGCGGGCACCGGGGTTCTCTGCTTTCCACGCGGCCCAGCGATCAGCCAGCAACAGGTAATCCGGGTAAATCATCGCGCTCCAGGGGACAGGGCTCTTTGTCGCCGGCCGGTGCTCACCCGCAAACCAGGTGGCCAGTTCCTTGGGGATCTGTATTGCGCCCATCGTGCGGCGCTTGCGCGTCATGGCTTTCGCTTGCGTCATGTTCACTCCTCAGGTTCAAGTCGAAGGGCTCGGACGGCGGCCAGGAACTGGGCGCGCGCATCGCGCTCAATGGCACACGCCGGGTGCGCCTTCAGTTGGTCAAAGCGGTCTTTCACCACTGCGCCATCCTTGCGAATCATTACCCGCGCGCCCTCTGCGCGGTCCCAGGCTTCGCATGCGGTTTGCAGCAGTGCCTGTCCGGCTGAATCGTCCAGGGCATAGTCGTTGTAGAGCTTTGCCCAAAGCTTGCGGGCAGCGGCTCCGAGATGGGAAGGGGCAGTCGGTTTGGCCATTTTTTTTCCAGGAAATTGCCGGCGTTTTCTGTGCGTGGGGAGTTCGGAGGTGTCCAATCCAAAGAGGTTGTCGAGATCGAAGGCCCCCCCTGTCGTCGCGTCAGTCTCGATGCTGCCCGCATGTGCAGGCTGTCGCCATCCAGCCCCCTGCAGCCCTCATGGCGGCCTCGCATGCCGTCTTGGCGTCGTGGTGAGGGATGCACAAAGGGTTGCCGTTTGTGTTCAGGTCATCAGCGCCACCAGCCCACAGCGGGATTTTGTGATCAGCGATGGCGCCCATCTTGGTCCTACCCTCCCTGTCGCACTCAGCGCACAGGGGGTGCGTTTGCAAGAACCCGGCGCGGCGCTTGACTCCTGCACTGCCCCGCGTGCGGCTGGCCTCTGCCGGTTTTCGCAGTCGGTACGGCAGTGCAGACAGGCGCGGCTTGAGGGTCGTGAGTTTCATAGGTCACCTGCAGCTGGGGAACGCCACGCGACTACGGGCTGTCCTGTCATCGCGTGGCGTGTTCATCAGACCGTGATGCCTTCCAGCGTGCAGAAGGAGTCCCTGCGCGTGGCCCCGAAGTCCACCCGGGCATAAGCCAAGACTGCGATCTGCAGGTTGGAACCCAGGAAGGTCTCCTGCAGCACCCGGATATTGATGTCCTGTCGCACCCCAAACAACAGGTCGCGCCAGTCGGCAATGACTGCGGTCGCCGTGGTGCCAGACTCCAGCGGCGCGGCGGTGGTCCACAGTTTGGGCAGCTTGGCCACTTCGTCCGGCATGACAAGCGTGGTCTTGTCGTTGGTGATGCCTGTCTTCAGCTTCGCCATCTTCTTCCACAGCGCGGGGTGCGCCACCATGGCGCCGATGCGCTCGGCCGGCACGTTGTCGGCCATCAGCTCATACATGCCATCAATGGCGAAGTCCCAGCTGGTGGGGGCGCCGATCCCGGTCACCCTGTTGCGGTCCGCGAGATTGACAACACCGGTCACGGCTGCATCCACGCCATTCAGGCCCGCGCTGTCGATGGCGTTTGCCATTGCGCTGGTGATAGTCGTCGCAAGGATTTGCTCGATGTTCGCTGAGTCTTGCGACAGTTCAAGCGAGAGCTTGACCAGGCAAACAACGGTCCTGGCGTGCATCGTCATTGCCCCGAGGGTCGCATCGCTGGCGGTGATTGCGTTGTTCTCACCGTGCCAGGTGATCGTCGGGTCACCAGTCACACGGGCCAGCGTCAGCGTGTTGCTGGTCATTGGCACCGTACGCGCGCCGGCTTTGCTCAGGACCATGTTCGCGCGCAGCAGGTCGATCCACTCGTTGGCGAGAACACCGGAAACGGTGTAACCGCCGCCCGGATCGTTGCCGATGCTCATGGCCTTGCGCTCTTCTTCCAGATGCTTGGCGTCGGGGGCACGCCCACCCAGCACCAGGCCCCGCAGCACGCGGCCCATGCTCGGCGCCTGGGCCTTCTTTTGCGGGTCGCTCAGGGACTGCGCATGCGTCAGGACAGGGATGGTCTCATGCGTCTTGACGTCAATCCAGCTCTCTGCCTTCGCGACCGGTTCGACGGTATCGGCCTGCGGGCGGTTGGCCTTCTTCTGCAGGTCTTCAATGGTGGTCTTCAGCTCGTCGATCTCGGCGCCTTTTTCAGCGCGCCACTTGTCGGACTTGCGGCCCATTTCCTCAAGGGTGGCAAGGATTTCTTTTGCTTCGCTCATATCGGATTCCTTTCAATACGGTCTAAAAAGTCTTTCATGCGCTCCATGAGCGCGGCCTTTTCGGACGCATCGTCGGTATCAGTACCCTCTTGATCCAGGGCCTTGAACCCGCGGGCTGCAATCGCCTTCGCCTGTCGCTTGCTGTAGCCCAGCGCGCGCATGGCTTGGTCGAACTCGCGGGCAGTCTTGGGGGGTGATGACGTGGCGGGGGTGTTGCCCGGCTCTGTCGGTCCATGAGCGCTGCGAGTGCAAGCCGCGTCTTCCTCAGACACGTCCTTTGCTTCGCAACCTATGGACCCGCCACCGGCTGATGAAGTCACCGATTGAGCATCCCGCCCAATTGGCACATCTTTATTGTGCGCGATGATCGCGCAAAGTTCAATCTTTTGTGCGTTCATCGCGCAGGGTGTTGAAGTAGCGGGATGCGATCCCTTCGGCCATTGACCGGGATGCGCCGGTCGCGCGCGCTATGTCCTTCAGGCGGCGTTTCTCATGCGCCAAACCGAGCGGCGGCATAAGCACCCAGCAGGCGCGCCAGCGCAGCACGTCCAGCCAATTGCGGGCGACAGCGACGGCATATCGGATCTGCAACGTCATTGCTCTGCCCTCCGCGCTGCGATCTGGGAAAGCAGGACCTGGCGCTGCGCCTGCAGGTCAGACTGCACGTATTCCAGCAAGCTCTTCACGGCCTCGCAGCCGATCTGTTGCATGTCGCCGGCTGCTACGCTTTCACGCATTGCCGCCTGCAGTGTTTCGATGCCAGTGACGGCCTCACCGGCCAGGGCTTGGCGAAGTGCGGCGGTGATGATCTGGGTAGTGGTGGTCAAGGTTTGTCCTTTGCGGGATAGGTTTTTTTGAAGTGCTCCAGCAGGTCGGCCCGCTGGTGTGGCGGGATAGCCAGGCAGTCGGCGCGCATTTGTTCGCGGGCGTGGTAGTCATCGCCGTGTTGGTCGCAGGCGCGCATGGCGGCGTCGATCAGTGCGGCCGCGGTCGTGCTGGCGTCGGTCAGGAACTGAACCAGCTGGGCCTTGTTTGCCAGCACCAGGGCGCGCTGCTTTGTCGTCAGGCGGCCAGCGGGCGCGCTCAGGTTTTGTCCGTCCGGGGTCAGGTGGACAGTCACGCCATCGGCCCATAGTTGGGCCAGGATTGCGGCGGGCGTCATAGAACCTCCTCCGCGCCAGCGCCCAAAACCTCTGAAGATTCCCCCTGAAGATTCCAAGATTCCCCGTTTTGAATGTTGGAATCTTGGGAACCTTCAAGGGAATCTTCCATGCCAACGGCGGGCAGTCGCCAAAGCCAGCCCCCCGCCATGCCGGACTTCTTTCGGATAACGCCAAGCTTTTTGGACGCCGTCCAGATCTGTTTTTTGGTGAACCCTGCGTCCTTCAGCGGCTTGCAGGCTGTCTCCGATGGCGTCCAGCTGTCGGCCACCAATTCCGCCCGTAGCAGTTTGCTGGCGTCGCTCGTGTCGTCCAGTTCCTCGCCGGGGTCGGTCAGCAGTTCGCGGGCGGTGCCCTCCACGGCCTTACCCCAGGCAACCCGAGACGCCTCAATGCCAGGCAGGGCCTCGATTTGCTCAAGCTGGTACTCAAACCCGCCATCATCCGGCCCGATGTTGCTTTTGCTGCGCGCCAGTATGCGGCGGTCTTCCCCATCTTCGCCCTTGACCTTAGCGGCCACCCAGACCATGCGGGCCACGGCTGCGAAGGCCACGGAACCGACAACCCGCTGCGTCGGGTCTTGACCCTGCCCGCCCTTACTGAAGTGGCTTATGCCCAGCACAGCGCAATTGAGCATGGCGGCCAGGTCAACCAGGGGCTGCAGCGCTCGGCGTACCTCGGTGTTTTTGTGACTGTCGCCAGCCACTGCAGAGACCACAGGATCAACGATCAACAGCGATATCCCGCCGATGCCTTCAGCTGCGGCCACCAGCTGCACCATGTCGCGCGCCGGGTCGAATGGGGTTACTTCCCCATTGACTCGCGCGCCAGTGACGAAAAACACGCGGTCTTTGTCTGCGCCGGCCGCGATAAGGCGCGGTAGCAGTGTGTCGGCGGGATCGTCTTCCCCGGACCATATCAGCACGGCCCCCGGCTCGCATCGCGTGCCATCCGGCAACCGTCCGCCTATGGTGATGGTCGCCGCGATGCTCAGGGCAATGGTTGTTTTGCCTTGTCCAGGCGCGCCGGCCAGGATGTGCAGCTTTCGCTGTGCCAGCCAGTACCGCCAAAGCCAGGCGACGGGCTGCGGTGTAAGGTCGGCGCCGTTGACAAGGATCACGCCGTCCAGATACGGGCTCGCGGCCTCCACGGCTTTCCATAGCTTATCGGTCATGCGAACCTTTCCGCCAGCGCGACACGCCTTCGGGCCACTTGCCCGCGCAGCATGTCTTTTTGGCTGATCGGCTTGCCTCGTGCCGCGTCGGATTTCAGGATAAACAGCACTGAGCGTTCGAACTGTGCTGCGGCCTGCAGTTCGCGGCGGGACACACCGGGCGCGGGCGGCGGGCGGCGCGGTGTGTTCGATGGCGGGAAAAGGTCGGCCATCGTCAGGCCGATGGCGGCCACCACAGCAGCGGTCGTGCAACCCGCATGGCAATGCACCAGCACGCGCCCATCCTCCCCTTCGCGCAGGCTCAGGGACGGCCCGTTATCGTCGTGCGCTGGGCATCGAGCCTGATAGCCCTTGCCCGCCTTTTTCACCTTGTCCAGTAGCGGCAGGATGTTGTCGATCATGGGCGGCCCCCGATCTGCACTAGGAAGGCACACACATCATTCCAGTGGCTGAGTGCTCGGGACTGGCCCCAGCGGCTCACGGTGTAGGTGGTGCGCCCATCGTCTGCGCGGCGGCTGCGCGTCAGGCTGTGTCCGCGCAGGGCGAATGCCGCCTGAACCGTTGCAAAGGGCTTGTCGGCCGGCTCTGCCGGTGCGAAAATCGCGGTGTCTTTGGTTTCGTCTGCACTCTGCCCGGTTACCCCCGGGCTTTGTGCTTTCTGGGGCTCCTTCATTGCTGGGTGCCCTTCCCCTGAGCGTCACGCCAGGCGATCAGTTCAGCACCATCGAGCACAGTGCATCGAGCACTCAGGCGGCGCGGCCTCGGGAAGTCCGGGCGCTCCTGAATCCAGCGCCACAGGGTAGCGGGCGCGATTCCGAGGAGCTCGGCGGCCTGCTTCGGTCGATATGACTTTGTCGCAAAATCTTGCATCAGTCGCTTTCATTTAATCCCGCGTTGTCACTGTGACTGCGGCATGAAAGCGAATCTAGGTTTTGGACTCCTCGTTGTCAGGGGGAGAAATTGAGGGTTTTTTACCCCTTCGGCAACCGTCGGACAAGTTCGCGTACTTGATTCACGGTTATCCCCAAACGGTCAGATGCTTCTTGATATCCCTTGTCGCTGCGCGACAGACGGTTAGGGCCGGTGAACATGCCCACGATTCGGGGCATAAAGGCCCCCCGAATGTGCGCCGCGTTCCTGTGATCTGAGCGCGGCTCTACGCCGAAAGCCTCTCCCAGGGTGTGGTGCGCGAGTCCGTTTGGTCGCAAGTCAATTGCTGTCCAACCGGCCGATGGCGCCCCGCTTTTGAATGCCCCGTAGCACTCCTCTATTTCGGCCAATGCCCACTCAGGCGGCTGCAGGCCGCTGGCTCGGTACAGACCCAGGGCTTCGAGAGCAAGCTGACCACTGCTCATCGTGCCCCGCATCTCGTCCAGCAGTGCCTCGCATGCGTCGGCTGCCTGTGCTGGCGCCCCGGCTGATTTCTTGGTGGCCATCACTTCCCCTCAGTCTCGCCTACTGCACCGCAAGTACTCGCTGGTGGCACGAATGCCTCGATTGGCTATTTCGGCTGCGTATTGATCCGGCCCGCATGGATCCGTTGCTTCAATTTCAGCCCGAATGTCCACCAGTGCAGCAATCGCGGCCCGCAGATCATCGTCAGCCCGTTCGAGCTTCGCGCTGTCGCCCATCTTGAGTTGGACAGCGGCTTGCGCGTAGCGGCATAGCGACTCGACAGCGGCCAGGCGCAATGTGAAATTGTGAGCACTGGTCTCGGCGTCTGAACGGCGCTTTTCCTTCTCCGCGTTTTCCCGTTGGCGATCTGCAGCGAGATAGCCTGCATCCAGTCGAGCGTACCTAGTCCTTTTCGCAGCTCGCCGCAGCAATGAATCCTCGCGAGACAGGCCCACCGTCAGGGAGTAAAGATCGGCCTTCTGGCGGTCAACACGAATCCAGTTTTCCGGGTCTGGCTGAGAGTCAAGCCTACGCACAGCTTCGGCGGGCTCGCCTTGCCGGTAGAACATGCGCAGGGGATCTCTGCCAGGCTGCCCCGGGAGTTGATCAAGGCGAACCAGCCCCGTGGCCACGATAGCTGCTGCCGTCCCCCGGTAGCTGTCAAACGTGGTTTGCTCGTCCTTCTGTGCGGGCTCGCTGCCCTCTTGGTTTAAAGTCGAATCAGCCATTTCAGAACCCCTTTTCTGTTGTGGTCAGGGACTGGCGCGCGCTCCAACGCTTGCCGGTCCCGCCTTGCCGCTGAACCGCGCGGCCCGGTTGCCTGAAAACGTCAGGCGCGCTTTTTCTTCAAGGGCAGCACTTTCCCACCAGCGGCAG
>CAZZHF010000105.1:0-8955 GCA_964653545.1 uncultured Gammaproteobacteria bacterium
TGGGGATTCCTGGGCGCGGTGTACATCGCCGGGCGCGCCATCAACATGGACATCAACAACTACCCGGTGGCGGTGCTGGACCTGTCGCGCAGCCCGGACAGCCGCGAGTTGATTGCCCGCCTGCGGCAACCGTATTTCAAGGTAGTGGCCCTGCTGGACAGCGACGCCGCGCTGAGCGACGCGCTCGACCGTGGCCATGCCAGCCTTGGATTGGTCATTCCGCCCGGCTTCGCGCGCGACATACAGGCCGGCGAAGGGCGCTTTCAGGTAATTTCCGACGGCAGCCAGTCGCAGATGGCGACGCTGGCCGGCGGTTACATCACCCAGCTGGTCGGCGACTACAGCGTGGAGCTTCTGGAACGCCGCCTGGGATCGCCACCGCGACTGCTGGCGCGGCTTCCGCAGGTCGATGCCCGGCCGCGGGTGGAGTTCAACCCCAACATTACGTCGGCCTGGTTCTCCAGTCTGCTCGAAATGTTCAACATAATCACCATGATCTCGATGTTGCTGACCGCGGCCGCCATGGTGCGCGAGAAGGAACACGGCACCCTGGAACAGCTGCTGGTCAGCCCGCTGCGCCCGGCAGAACTGTTCGCCGCCAAGATCATTCCCACCGTGGCGGTGGTCCTGCTGCTGTCGCCGCTGTCGCTGCTGGGCATCGTCCGCGGCGTATTCGACACCCCGCTGCGCGGCAGCCTGCTGCTGTTCTATGGTGTGTCGGTGCTGTACATCACCTCGGTGGCCAGCCTTGGCATCTATATCGCCCTGCTCGCGCGCAACCTGGCGCAGGCCATGATGGTGCTGTTCCTGATCCTGTTTCCGATGCTGTTCCTGTCCGGCGCCACCACGCCCCCGGAGAGCATGGCGCCGTGGATGCGCTACGCCACGCTCATATCGCCGATGCGCTACTACATCGACTTTGGTTACCAGGTGCTGTTCAAGGGCAACGGTCTGGCATATGTGTGGCACGACATCCTGGGGATGCTGGTGCTGGGCGGGCTGATGTTCGGCTTCTCGGTGGCACGCTTTCGGCGGATGCTCGGGTAACGGGCAGCGACGGACACTCGATCTGGCCAATGATCCTGACGTGCCGCCAGGCGGGGCCGGCCGATATCAGCGCAGGTAATTGAACAGCGACAGGCTGGCCAGGCGACTGAAGGTTTCCTGCACCGCCTGCAGGCTGGTGAGCTGCTGCGCCAGCCGCGTGGCGGCCTCCGCGTAATCAAGGTCGCTGACATCGGACAGCGCCTCCTGCGTGCGCAGCTTGGCGCCGGCGTGGGCATCGGCCACCAACTCACCCACTTGCAGGCGCGCACCCACCGAGGCCCGCACCGCGCTGACGTGGAGCAGCTGCTGGTCCAGGCTTTCCAAGCCGCGGCTGAGTCGATTGACCTGCGCCGCGCGTTGCGCTGGTGTGCCATCGGGAAGCTCCAACGCGGCCGCCAGTTCCTCCAGCGCGGCGAAGGCATCCTGGTGTGCGGCTGGCGCTACCGTCAGTACATCGCCGGTCGCCGGCAATCCGGACAGGTTCAGCGTGACACCAGCGAAGCTGAGCGCATCGCCGTCGGCGTAAATCCCGCTCGCAACCGGCCCGGATGCCGCGCCGGTTACCGTGTAACTGACCACGCCGTCCACGTCGACGGTGAAACTGGCTGTATAGGTATCCGGTATAAAGGCGCCGACCACGGCCGTGCCGCCGACGACCAGCGAACCGGTATTGGCCAGCCCGGCCACGGTCCTGAATACGCCATTGCCTTCCCTGGCGCCACCGAACACGGCACTGCCAGCATCGGCCACGACAACGTTGTTGCCCGGGCTCAGTTCCAGGATACGTTGCCCGGCGTCGCCGACGTAGGACACCACACCGGCGGTTTCCTGGTAGGGCGGTGTGGTGACTTTGTAGCCGGCAAACAGATATTCCCCGTCCGAACCGACACTGTTGGCCAGCGCCATCAGTTGGCTGCGCATGGCGCGCACTTCCACCGCGATGCCGCGACGCGACTCCGCGGACTGGCCCGCGTTCAGGCCCTGCAAGGTCAGCTCGCGCACGCGGTTCAGGACGTCGCCGACGCTGCTCAGCGCGCTTTCCTCCGCGCCTAATGCGGCGTTGGCGCGATTGATGTTGGCGGTGAAAGCGTCCGTGGCCGCGAGGGTCGCCTGAAAGCGATTGATACTGGCCGCGGCGCCGGGGTTGTCAGCGGGTTGCAACAGCTTCAGACCGCTGCCCAGCTGGCGCTGGACCCGGTCCAGATCGGCCTGTCGGGCCTGCATCGAGGCCAGGCTCAGAATATAAAAATTACTGGTGGATACACGCATGGCTAGCGGCCTATCGCGTTGAGCAGTGCGGCGAATAGATTTTCACTGATGGCAATCACCTGCGCCGCCGCCTGATAGGCCTGCTGCAACTGCACCAGGTTGGCGGCTTCCTCATCCAGGTTGACCCCGGATACTGCCTCGCGGGCGGTTCGGGCATGCTCGACCAGCGCGGCCCGGGCATCGGCACCGATCTGCGCCTGCTGGCCTGCGCTACCGACCCGGGCCAACAGGCCCGCGTAGCTGTTAAGCGGACTGGCACGCCCACCCTCCAGTACCCGACTGGATTCCAGCCGGGCAAGGGCTTCGGCGTTGCGCCCATCGCCGGCACCGCCGACGTTCGGCTCGACCCGGAACACGTCGCCGCTGGCCGGAGCGCCGCTCAGGCGCACACTCCAGCCGTTGTAGGACAGCGTCGCGCCAGCGACCGGGTCATAGACGACGCCAACCGCGGGCAAGCCGACTCCGCTGCCGCTGACGTCGAAGGTCGTGGCCGACGTAAAGGTGATGGTCACCGGATTCAGAATGTCAGTCGGTGGAGCAGGCAGCGACAGCGCCGTTGGTGTTCCAATCACGCCGCTGCCGGTGTTGGCAGCGGTCGGCGCACTGCGCACCGGACCGGCCAGGGCCAGCCGGGCCGGATCGGAGATCGCCAGACCGAAATTCGCCGCCGCGGCACCGGCCGGATCGATCAGGTAACTGTCGCCGGCGTTGATGGCGCCACTGGCCAGCGTAAGGGTCACCCCATCGACGGTTGCCGGGGTGGCGGGAAAACCGGCAAGCACGGTCACCGCGCCATCGCTCAGGCGAGTCAGGGTATAGCTTCCGGCCGTGTTGGCCAGGCGATAGCGACTGTCGGTCAGCGCCGCCAGATCGGTAATGCTGGCCGCAACGACACCGCTGCCGGTGTTGTTGACGCTGCCATACACCTGCGCCACCGCACTCGGATCGGTCCACAGGTCGCCACCCAGAACACCGTTGGCGTCCAGCCCCAGGTGATGCTGGGCATTGCCGGTCACCGCGACGCCAAGCACTACCCGTCCGAGCGACGCCTGCGCCGGATCCAGCACCTGACGGCGAAAATCCAGCAGACCGCCCAGTTCACCCCCGGTCAGCTGGTCGGTCACGGCACTGGCGCCACTGGGACCCAGGTAATAAATCTCGCTGCGGCCCGGTTCGTAGGCGCTGCCGCCCACTTGCAGGGCGAAGGACTGGGCCCCGGTCACCAGCGACTGCCCGGTACCAATCTGCACATTGACCGTGCCATCGCGCTGGGGCACCACCTGCACGGTGATCTTCTCGGCCAGCTGGCCGATCAGAAGATCGCGCCGGTCGAGTAAATCGTTCGGCGGCACCGCCCCTGCGTAAGAGATGCTCTTGTTAACGTCGGCAATCTGCGCTGCCAGCGCGTTGATTTCTGGTACCGCGGCGCCGACACGGGTATTAATTTCCTGACCCAGCGAAGCCAGGGTGCCGTCCAGTGCGTGGACCCGCGTTACCAAGGCCTGCATGCTGGACAGCGCCACCTGACGCACCGAGGCGTCCTGAGGCGAGGCCGCCACCGTGCGCAAAGCGGCGTAGTAGTCGGACAAAGCCCCCTGCAAACCGGACGACGCATCAGCCAGCGGCTTGCCAACCCGGTTGGCCAACGAGGCATAGGTCTGCAAGGATCGCTGGGCCGAGGTCTGACCCCATAACTCGGTGGTAATGAAACCGTCGTAGGACCGTCGCACGCCAGCGACTTCGACCCCCCGGCCCAGGTAGCTGTTACCGATAAATTGCGCCGGTGCCGGCGTCATCTCTGCACGTTGCCGACTGTAGCCCTCGGTCGCGACGTTACTGATGTTGTGCGCGGTCACGTCCAGCGAGCGCTGGAACGCCAGCAGACCGGAGACGCCGATGTCGAGTGTGCTCATGACTGCGGCCCGTCGTTAAGGGTGGTCCCGATATCCGCCAGCATGGGACTGCCAAGGACACCCAGGATCTTGTCGGCATAGGCCGGGTCGGTCGCGTAGCCGGCAGCTTGCAGGCCGCGTGCGAAGCCGACCGTATCCCCCGCTTCCAGCGCCTGCCGATAGCGCGGGTTGTCACTCAGAAAACGTGCGTAGTCGTCGAACGCCTGGCCCCATGAGCCATACGCCCGGAAATCGGCCGACTCGCGCCGCATCACGCCATCGCGGAACTCCAGCGTCGGCACGCGCGCCGTGGCGCCCCCCCAGCCATGTGCCTTGATGCCAAACAGATTGTGGCTGGACTGACCGTCGGCCCGCCGCGGCACCCGCTCGCCCCAGCCGGTTTCCAGTGCTGCCTGCGCCAGAATCACGCGCCCGTCGATGCCCAGGGCCCGGCCGACGCGCTGCGCCTGGGGCCACAAGGTGGTGACAAACTCGGCCGGCGACTGAAAATCGCCGCGCCCCCTTTGGCCAACGAACGCCGCCGGGCGACTGATCGGCGGCAGTCCCATGACGCCGCGTGGCAAGCCCGACATCAGCGGGTTGTTCGACGGTGAAGTCGCCGCCTGGTCACCCGGTTTGCCGCCCAGTGCCGAGGTGATGGCATCGGCGAAGCCCAGTCCGCCATTGCGACTGATATCCATCGCCAACTGGCGATGCATCAGATCTCGATAGATTTCGGCTTGCGGTCCATCCATCAGGCTTGGACCGAAGGCGCTGCTGCGCATGGTCTTGAGCAGCTCACCCAGGAACAGGGCCTCCGCCTCGCGCGCGGCCTGCGGGACAGCATTCGCCGCATCGGCCCGCGCAGCTGCCTTCAGACTGGCGAGACCATTCGGGTCGGTATAGGCGGCGGCGGGCAGCATCGGCGGGGCTCAGATCACCACCAGCTCGGCACGCAGGGCACCTGCCTCACGCAGCGCCTCGAGAATCGCCACCAGGTCCGAAGGGCCAGCACCGACACGGTTCACCGCCTCGACCACCTGCGCCAGGGTTACTGCCGGGCCGAACAGGAACATCGGTTTCTTGTCCTCGCTGATCTCGATCTCGCTGCGTGGCGTGACCACCGTCTCGCCGCGCGAGAACGGCGCCGGCTGGCTGACATCCGCGCGCTCGGCGATGGTCACCGTCAGGCTGCCGTGGGATACCGCGGCCGGCATGACGCGCACCTCGCCGCCCATGACCACGGTGCCGGTACGCGTGTTGATGACCACCCGCGCCGGTGCCGCGCCCGGGTCGACGCTGATGTTCTCGACGATCGACATGAATGCGACCCGCTGCGCTGGATCCTGCGGCGCCTGCACCTCAATGGCGGTGGCGTCGCGGCTGATCGCCGTGCCCGCCCCGAAGCTGCGATTGATGGCCTCGGCGACCCGGTTTGCCGTGGTGAAGTCGGACCGATTCAGTTGCAGCGTCAGCGGACCGCCGGAAGCAAACGGACTGATAACTTCCCGTTCCACCGTAGCGCCGCCAGGAATCAGGCCAGCACTGGGCACGTTGACACTGATCTTGGAGCCGTCCGCGCCGGACACGCCCAGACCGCCAACCGCGACGCTGCCCTGGGCCAGGGCGTAGACCTGTCCGTCGGCGCCCTTCAGGGGCGTCAGCAGCAGGCTGCCACCGCGCAGGCTTTTGGCGTTACCGAGCGAGGACACCGTGATGTCCAGGGTTTGCCCGGCACGGGCAAATGCCGGCAGGCTGGCGTGCACCACTGCCGCCGCCACGTTCTTCAGCTGCGGGTTGACGTTGGCCGGCACCACCACGCCGAATTGCGCCAGCATGCTGCGGATGCTCTGGATGGTGAACGGCGTCTGGCTGGTCTGGTCGCCGGTGCCATCCAGGCCCACCACCAGGCCATAGCCGATCAGTTGGTTGCTGCGCACGCCGGCGATGCCGGCCAGATCCTTGATGCGCTCGGCGCCAGCCGGAAGGGCGAGAATCAGCAGCGAGGCGGCGAGAAGAAATCGGTTCATGCGCTACGTCCTCAGAACGGGAACAGGGCACTGGCGAAGAACCGCGCCAGCCAGCCCATGACATTGGAGTCGTTGATGGCACCCTTACCCGTGTAGGCGATGCGGGCGTCGGCGACCTGGGTGGACAGAATGGTGTTGTCGGAGCGGATGTCGGCCGGGCGCACGATGCCCGAGATCTGCACGTATTCCTCGCCCTGGTTGAGCTTGAGCCACTTCTCGCCGCGAATGACCAGATTGCCGTTGGCCAGCACCTGGGCCACGGTCACCGTCACGCGGCCGGACAGGCTATTGCTCTGACTGGCGTTGCCACCGCCGGAAAATTCCCGCTGGGCCTCGATGCTGGTACCCAGGCCGTTGCCGGTGTGGCTCTGCAAGGGCAGTGCGTTGGGCGTGTTGAACTGCAACGGCGACCCAAGCAGGGTCGGGTTGCTGATGTCGACGCTGCTGCTTTTGTCGGTGGCGGTTTTCGCCGCTTTGCTGGCGCTGGTTTCTTCTACCAGTACTACGGTCAGCATGTCGCCAACATGGCGGGGCTTGACGTCCTCGAACAGATACAGCGTGGCGCCCGGCTGGTAGCTCGCCTGGTAAATACCGCCGCTCGGGACTGCCGGCGCCTGTAAGCGCTCAGGCGGATAGGTGGCCGCGTACTGCGGGTCCGGCTTGTGTTCAAAGCCGGAACAGCCGCAAACAACAGCGGGCAGCAGAACAGCGAGATACTTTTTGATCGTTTTCATGACAATGGATTACAGGTTGTTATTGACAAACTGCATCATCTGATCGGCGGCGGCGATGGCTTTCGAGTTCATCTCGTAGGCACGCTGCGCTTCGATCATGTTGACCAGTTCCTCAACCACATTCACGTTGGAACTCTCCACCGAGCCCTGGATCAGGGTGCCCAGGCCGTTGAGGCCCGGCGTGCCGGTCTGGGGAGCGCCGCTGGAGCCGGACTCCAGCAACAGATTCTGGCCAATGGCCTGCAGGCCGGCCGGGTTGATGAAGTTGCTCAGCTGAACGGTGCCAATCTGGGTTGGCGCCACCGACCCTGGCAGCAGCGCGGAAACCACGCCATCGGAACCGACGGTAACCGTGAGCGCCCCCTCCGGCACGCTGATCGCCGGCTGCACCTGATAGCCGCTGGAGGTCACCAGCTGACCTTCCTGATTCACCTGGAAACTGCCATCCCGGGTGTAGGCCAGACTGCCATCCGGCATCAGTATCTGAAAGAAGCCCTTGCCCTGCGCCGCCAGATCGAACGGATTGCCGGTGTTGATCAGCTTGCCCTGACTGTGCAGCTTCTCGGTGGCTACCACGCGCACGCCGGTACCCAGCGAAAAGCCGCTCGGCAACTGCGTATCCTGGGTGGAACTGGCGCCGACCTGGCTGATGTTCTGGTACAGCAGGTCCTCGAAAATCGCCCGGTCGCGCTTGAAACCGGTCGTGCCCACATTGGCGAGGTTGTTGGACACCACTTCCATGCGCGTTTGCTGCGCGTCGAGGCCGGTTTTGGCAACCCACAATGCCTGGTTCATAGCGTTCTCCGGTTAGCCGTTGAGCGACAACAGTCGCGTGCCGGCCTGATCGATGCGTTCGGCGGTCTTCATCAGGCGGACCTGCAATTCGTACTGGCGGCTGGTTTCGATCAGCTGCACCATGGCCCCGACAGCGCTCACGTTGCTGCCTTCGAGTACTCCCGATTTGAGCTTGATCGCCGCGTCGGAAGGCAGCGGCTGACCGTCCAGGGGCCGTATCGTGGTGTCTCCAGCCTTGTGAACACCGTCCGGCGGCAGGGCCACCAGTTTGATTCGGCCGACCACCGCCTGGGCCGCCGGCCCCTGCCCGTCGGGCACCACCGAAACGGTGCCGTCACTGCCGATGGTCAGGCTCTGGTACGGCGGTATCAGCAGCGGACCTGCGTCGCCGAGCACCGCCAGACCGTTGCCGGTTTCGAGCATGCCGCTGGCACTCACCCGCAGGTTGCCGGCGCGGGTGTAAGCCTCGCTACCGTCGCTGGCCTGAATGGCAATTGCCCCGGCACCTTCGACGGCGACGTCCAGCTCACGCCCGGTGTTCTGCAACGCACCGGGGGTGTTGTCCGTCCCCAGGCCGGTGACCGGCGCGTACAAGCGGCTCGACAAACCATCGCCGCTGAGCAGCGCCGCCTGGCTCGCCAGCAAGTCCGCCTTGAAACCGATGGTGCCGGCATTGGCGAGGTTATTGGCCGCCACCGCTTGCGCGGTTTCCAGCCGGCCCGCCGTGGCCGATGCGATGTAGACCAACCTATCCATGACTTATCAGCGCAGGTTCATCAGGGTTTGGGTCACGCGGTCTTCGGTCTGGATGACCTGCGCGTTGGCCTGGAAATTGCGCTGCGCCAGGATCAGCTTGACCAACTCTTCGGTCAGGTTGACGTTGGAGTCCTCCAGCGCCCCGGACTGTATCGTGCCCAGGCGCGCCGACCCTCCCGTACCCACTAGCGGAATGCCGGAGGCGAAGGTTTCGACCCAGGCGTTGTTACCAGCCTGGCGCAAACCCTGCGGGTTGGCGAAGTTGGCCATCGCAAGCTGCCCCATCTGGCGCGACTGACCGTTGGTGTAACGGGCAAACACACGACCGGTTTCGTCGATCGAGATGGTCGACAGGCGGCCTGTGCTGTAACCGTCTTGCTCAAGGGCATTAACGCTGTAGGTGTCACCGTACTGCGTGGTCGGGGTTGGACC
>CAZZHF010000106.1:0-8899 GCA_964653545.1 uncultured Gammaproteobacteria bacterium
CTGGACCGGGCCAAGGCCTACCTGGCCGCCAACCGGCAGGATTTTGCCACCTGGGGCTGGACCGCTTGCGCCGGCACCGAGACCACGCCGCCGTGCGGCGATGGAACGGCCAATCTGTTTGGAGCCGCCTGGAGCTGGGTCAACGTCGACACCCTCAGTGGCGGCGCGGCCGTGGCCGGCCTGAACTGGACCGGTGGTGCTGGCCCTTTCATCCTGACCCAGACTACTCCGGCAGCAATCGGTGCGGGAACCAGTTTTCAGCCGGTCACGCTCATAGCGCAGGCCGCGTCAGCGGACGGTACCGGCAGTGCCGTGGTGCGTCAGAGCCTGTCGCGGTACCTGATCGCTCAACCCGGCCCGGTACCGCCCATCATGGCGCCCACGGTTCCGCTGGGCGGCAACTTCACCGTGGTCGGCAACCCTAACCACGACATCGACCTGACAGACGTAACCCTGGCCAACTGCGAAAGCCTCACCGGCAGCGGTCAGATGCTATCTATCTGGTCGGCAGACCCTCTCCCTTCCAGCGGAACGTGGCAAACCTGTGGTTTTGGCTCCTTCCGGGATGGCACATCTCCCACCGCCAACCGCTGCATCGGCCCATCAATTGTGGACCCGGCCACCGGCAATACCCCCACGTGGAATCAATGTCGGTGCCAAGTCAATGCCGCCGAAAAAAGCCCTTACAGCGGCAATGACGTTGGCATAAACGACGACATCGTCGATGACGATCCGGCGTTCCCTAGGGGCATATTCGCCTACGTCTTCGGACGCACCAAATCCGCGGTCAAGGCCAGCGCCACCGTGCTGCCCAACTGCGACAGCCTGGATTCCAACACGACCGGCCTTTACTGGATAACCGGCGATTGCAATCTGTCGAACAATCAGACCATCGGCAGCCGCGCCGCTCCAGCTATCGTGGTAACCGAACAGGACATGAGCTTTCAGGGCACTTCCCACTTCTGGGGCCTGATGGTGGGTGCCGATATGGAGCGCACCTGCACCGGTGGTTCCGGCGACCCTTACTACGTGGGTGGCACCTGCACCAGTCCCAGCCCCAGCAGGGCAGACATCCAGGGAACCTTCACACTCCACGGAGCGATGATCGTCGAGGGCACAGTTGACGGCGTCGGCACCTATAACGCGGTCTATGACCCCTGCGTGTTCGCCGCCATGGGCGAAGGCACCTCCTTCGACCAGTACGGCCCGATCGCCGGCAGCTGGAACGACGCCCTCTAAGGCCGCCCGAAAATCCCAAGGTAACGCGCCATGCACGTAAAAACACACCGTTCGCAACGCGGCTTTTCGCTGGTCGAAGTCTTCGTCGCCCTGCTGGTAATGAGCGTTGGCCTGATCGCCCTGGCCAAGTTGCAGGTAGATCTGGTACGCGGCAGCAGCGACGCCCGCGCCCGCACTGTCGCCCTTAACTTGGCGGAAGAAAAGATCGAGGACCTGCGCACCTTCGCCGTCGCCGATAGCGCCGGCACGTGGAGTATCACGGCCAATCCAATCGCCTGGTCCCATATCACAACCAACACTGGCGGGCGCATTCCGCCGCAAGCCAGCTACAGCAGTACCCTTGAAGTGGCAGGCATTCAATTCCTGCGCACGTGGACCGTAGCAAATCGCAACTTCACCGGTACCGGCCCGATCACCTCGCGTACCAAGGACACCACCGTCACTGTGTCCTGGCAAAACGAGGCTGGGACCACGCAAAGCGTCAACCTGGTCGCCAACCTGGTCGACATTCCCCCTGGCAACGTGGCGCTGGCCTCTCAACCCATCGAGGATCGGCCGGACGGACCGCAGATCAGCTACACCCCAGGCGAGGCGCCCGAGGTAATCGGCATACCCATCGACACCGGCACCGGCAAGCGCGAAACCACCAAACCCCTGCCGGATGTACAGGCCCAGGGCGGTTATTCCAACGAGGTGACCTTTGACGTGGTGAATTATCACCTCGTCGGCAGCGAGAACCTGGTCGACCGGCGCGAGGAGTTCGTCACCGTCAATTGCCGCTGCACCTTGGGCGCCGCCGGGCGGGGCAAAACGCCGGCTCGCGTGCTGTTCCAAGGCAACCGGTTACGCGACCAGCCGGGCGCAGTTCGCCTGGACAAACCGGCCACCGGCACGTTGCGCACCTCCGGCAGCAATGGCATCAGTCAGCAGCCGGAGCTTTGTAATTTATGCTGCCGGGATCACCACGACGGCCCGACGGTAGGCAGCGACACCAATCGCTACAACCCGACCGCCAGCAGCAACCATCTTCATTACCTTTGGAATGGCTCAACATACGTCCTGGCGACGACAGGAAATGCCTACGATGAAGCCTGCCGCCTGAAGCGGGTCAACGGCGTGTTCGAGGTATTCCAGGACTGGAAACTGGCCTCTATTCTCGCCTTGCCAGAAAACGATCTGCAGGTCGGCACGATCCAGGACAACTACAAGACCTACGTGCAGGACTTCGTGAAAGATTACGTGTACCCGCCAGCCGCTAACCCCACGCCGCCAACGCCCAGTGCCACCACGCTGGTACCCGGCAGCGCGGCGCAAATTGTTGGCCGGGCGATCTACGTCGACCACCTGCCAGACAATCTGGTGACTTTCCTCACCGACGCGACCGATGGCCTCATCCCCAACAATGAGCCGTTTCTGGAATACGTGCCTTTTTACGAACTTAACCTGACCAAACTCGCGAACTGGAAGCTGCAGAATATAAACACCGATACCGACTACGTGACGGTCGACGGACAAACCTGTGGCGGCGCTGTGACACAGGCAGCCCTTGCTGGAAAAATCGCCTGCGTCGCGAACCAAGCCATCGTCGACGAGAGCGTGATCAATGTCGGCGTGTTCCAGAACTATTTCCGTGGCTTGCTCAAGGCCGGTCCCGTCAGCGGTCAGCTTGACACCCAGGTATACGCTCGCCCAAGTAACACCGGAGTGACAGGAACCCGGGTGATTTCGTGGCCAACAAGTTTGAATCTACCCGTATCCGGTGAATACCGATTCACGGTGGACGCAGGCCAGGCTATCAGTGGAACCATCACAAAGGGTGCCAATGCGCCAAATGGCAATTTCTGGGGGAACATTTCGGTGAATGCGTTCGCCAATTGCCCACTGACTGGAACAGGTAATACATCCAGATCCTTCAGTTGCACCGTACCTGGCGGCTGGGCCGGGACTGTAAGCGCGACATGGACGGGGCATAGCTTTAGCGCGGCCAACAATGTGTTTCCGCCCAACATCGCTCCCGCCAGTAATGTGACCTTCGTGGTCGATCCTTAGTCGCCCGATACGCTGGCTGACATCCGCCCAGCCAACCGTAGCTTGGGTGGAGACCCCCAAGCCGGACCCCATCAACCGCAGCCCGGGCACGCGCTGCGGCTCATCGGGCCCCGACGATACCCGGGACTTTGTCGCTTGGCGATTGATAGGTTTGGCGGTACCCCCAGCCGTTGGCTTGCCAGTGCCAAAAAGGACGCAGCACCTGTAAGGACGTAATGCGCTGCCGTTCGGGCGCCGGACATTCGGTCGTGGCCACAATTTGGGTGCATCGTCCAGCCACGCACGTTGGCCGCTTTGCTACCCGCCTCGAAACGGCCCGCGCCTTGCACGGTTCGCTGCAAGCGGTTCACTCTCGACCGCCGCCTGGCGCGGGGTGAACGTGGCCTTTTGGCCCTGGCCGGTGGCTGGACCATTAATCGCGCTTTGGCTCCACAGAGGATGTGTGCATCAGGCCGACCAGGCCGAAAACGACCCTTCGGTGCCTTCGATTCAATTCAATGTGGTTGGGCTGACCTTTGTGGAAACGCCCCCGCGGCCGGCATGGCGACGGGGGCGTTTTCCATCTTTTACCTGTGTATTCAGTCCAGTTCGGCCGCGCAACTGACCAACGGGTTTTGATGCGCGGTGACTCCCAGCGGGTTGGCGCGCCAGACCCAGACGTGGAAGTCGAAGTGGCACACGCCAAGCGGGGCAAGCTCGCCGTGGTCCAGCATCGGGCCATCGAAGTTACGGCCGAACAACAGCGGAGCTGTGGCAAGGCCCGGGAGCCCTGGCGGTGGCCCGACAAGACTTGAAGGTGTGGTGCAGCTACCGTGTCCGTCCCAGGTGTCAACCGGCACCGGGCCATCGTACAAGACCAGGTACTCCACACCCACGAGGTGGCCATCGCCGTCGTAGAGCAGGATTTCCGGATCCTCTGGAACAATACTTGGATTCGCTACCTTGGCCATATTCACGTAGTGCGTGCCCATTTGCGGCACGCAGGGGCCTCCTGCCACGTAGCCTGCATCCGTCGCCGCTTGAACATCAAAGTACTTGGCGGTTGCCCGACGGACGCTGGCCAGCTTTTTGATGTCAGCCGCGGAAAGCTGCCCGTCTTGGCCCGAAACCGGCGACCCCTTGGGTGGTTTGCCACCAAAGGGACCGGCGGCGAACGCGGTCAACGTGGTCATGAGCAGCACCGTGCCCAATCCAATTCGACGAAACATAGCTAATCTCCTTGCGATTTATGAGTTTTTTTATAGTAGGTGCGCGCCGCCGCGCGCAGGCAACGGTCACTGCACACCTGCCACCGGACGCTATCAACAAGAAACAATTGCCTATTGGACAGCAGTACCAGGCCTCGACACCGAGCCTGGGCACCATCCGCACGCTCATGTTTGTGTGCCTAATCGGCATTTTTTTGCAAAAGAAGGCCGCTCACCTGTGTCAGGCACGGCACGGCGAATCACTGCCTTGGTTGAATTGATGAGCGGCACCGAGTGGCGGCGCTTGTGCTCGATCGTCGCGAAGCCTAGCCGTTACGGTTGGCCAGCCACGGCGGCAGCGCTTCACTCGCCATGGGGCGGGCAACGACGTAGCCTTGTGCGACGTCACAGTCCAGGGACGCCAAAGAATCCAGCGTGTCCTGATCTTCGATACCCTCCGCCACCACCTGCAAACCCAAGGCGTGGCCAAGTTCGATCATCGTTCTCACGATATGCTGCCCGCCGGGCCGAGCCAGGGCAACGATGAATGCGCGGTCTATCTTGATGCCATGCAACGGCAGTTCGCGCAGATAGGTCAGCGACGAATAGCCGCTGCCGAAATCGTCCAGGTAAATCGGCAGACCCAGGTCACGTAGCTGCCCCAGCACCTTGATACTCCCGGCCGGATCATCCATAACTGCGGTTTCGGTCAGTTCCAGGTGCAGACAGTCACGCGGCAGCGGCCAGCGCCCGAGAAACTCACCGATGCGGCTCAAAAACTCCAAGTCCTGCAGGTTGTGGACGGAGATGTTGACGGCAATCGGCAGCAGCAAGCCTGCCTGTGCGTGACGCGCGGCAATCTCCCGGGCCGCCTCCAGCACGGCATAGGTCAGTGGCCCGACAAGACCGGTCCGTTCGGCCAGGGGCACGAAGCGACTCGGGGGAACGTCGCCGTGCACCGGGTGATGCCAGCGGGCCAGGGCCTCAAAGCCACAAATACGGCCCGAGCGCAGGTCGAGCTGTGGCTGCAAGTGCAGCCGCAGGTCCCCGGCGTCAATGGCGCTACGCAAGTCAACCACCAGCGCCAGGCGTTCGGCCCACTGTTGTTCGAGTTCAGGCCCGGCCAGCAGCCCACCTGAGCCAAGCTGTGCCTCGCGCGCCGCCAGCCGGGCTGCCTGCAGCACACGCTGCCCATCGTCACGTTCCGGCCCAACAAGCGCCATGCCGACCGTGGCATTGATGTCCGCGTTCACGGCGGACAGGTTCGCTGGCGTCCGCAGGCTGGCCAAAACCCGCTCGGCATAACGGCGCGTGGTGGCCTCGTCCGCACCCCAAAGAACCAGGGCGAACTCCGATTGCGCCACCCGCGCCAGCAGACCCGGTGACAGCGCCTGCAGGCGTCCGGCCACGACCCGCAAAAACTCGTCTCCGCAGGCGCTACCCAGGGTGGCGGCAAGCTCCCAGTGGTTTTGCAGATCCACGACCAGCACCGAGGGTGGCTCGCCCGAAGATGCTCTCCGCTCCGCCAGCTGATCGAGGAAAGCCGCCTGGTTAGGCAGCCCGGTAGGCGGATCGAAGTAGGCAAGGCGCCGCATGTGCGCATCGACGCGGTCATGGCGCTCGCGTAAGCGCAGGGTGGAGATGCCGAACGACAGGTCGTCGGCCATCTCTGACAACAACTTGATCTCACGCGCCGAAAAAGCCTCCGGCTGTGCAGCATAGATGGTAAGCACGCCCTGCACGGCACCATCCACCCGCAGCGGCAGCACCAGACCAGCCCGCAGGCCACAGTTTGCCGCCGCCTCAAACAGATCGTGGTCAGCAAGCTCCGCAGCCGCGTCCTTGAGCACCACCGGCTGGCCGCTGGTCAGGGCCCGCGCCGTGGGCGTCTGATGGGCCAGCGCGGCGTCCCAATGCGTCTGCAAATATCCGGCAAAACCACCGTCGTCGCCGGCAGTGGCCATCTGCTGCAGGCCCGTTTTGACGACATAGGCCACCCAGGCGTAGCGATACCCGCCCACCGAGACCGCCACCTCACACATCTCCCGCAGCAGCTCCGCCTCATTCGTGGCGCGCAACAAAACGCGGTTGCCGGCGCTGAGCACCATGAGCGCGCGGACAGCCGCATCGGTGCGCATCGCCATGTGATCAAACGCGTGGGCGACGGCCTGGAATTCGGTCGCGCCGCCGGCGCCGTCGAGCCGAACGCCAGATTCGCCGTCCGCCAGGCGCCGGGCGACCACCGCCAGACGGCGGGCCGGGGCAATAGCTCGCCTATCCAGGACGACCCAGGTCAGCGCCGCCACCAGCATCACCACCGCGGCCGCCCCGACCATCTGCCAGCGTGACATCCGGTCCAGGCGCGTTTGCAACGCGCCCAATGGCATGCCCACCACCAGATACGGTCCGTTATCCAGTCCAGCGGTAACGCCAAGACGCGTATAGGCATACACACGTGCCTCGCCATCCAGGCCGCGGCTGGCAAAACTGCCACCGTCGGGTCGCGCGGCCAGAGCCTCGGAAAGCAGGGGGTCGCTGGGATCTGGCCGGTCAGCCAAAGCCGTCGGCAACGCCGGATAACGGACCAGCAGCCGCTTGCGGGGGTCCAGCAATTTGACCGTCGAGCCGACCGGTAACACGGACGGCGCACTGATCGATGTCAGCCAGTCGGCACTGATGGCCACGAATGCCACGGCCTGGACCAGGCCTGCCGCGTCTTTTACGGAGTACCCGAAATTAATGCTCGGCACACCGGTTATACGGCCGATCTGATAATCGCCCGCGGCAAAGCCAGCGCGCTCTATCACACGCCGAAAGTAGGCGCGGTCAGCAAGATTCAGGCCCGGCTCGAAGGGCAGGGCGGAGCAGCGCACGCTGCCATCGAGATTGATCACGCCAAGATTGATGTATTGCGGGTACTCGGCGCGTACGTCCTGTAAAAACGCACCGCACGCATCAGGGTCACCGCGTAATTGCGGCAAACGCGACACAACGGCCAACAATCCCCGCACCTGGACCAACAGCTGATTGTGCTGCCCGGCCGCCACCTCGGCCGCGCTGAGGGCATGGGCAACCACATCTTCGCGAGCCGCCTGCCGCAACTGCCCAGCGGACCAGCCAATCAACGCCAGCACGGGAAGCACGGACACCAATATGATGAAGACCGCAGTGGCTCGCAGGCTCTGCAGTGCTCCGCGCCGGTTGGTAGCTGTCTGGGCGACGGGCCTAGTCGATATCATTCTGTGCCCCTACTGCCCCCTCGAACCCGACCAACCGACCACCGGTCTTGGGGGATAAGGTGTTCCCCGTCATCGCCACGCCGCTCACCAGGGGCGGCGCTGTCCTGGCCCTTGGCCTAGAATAAGCGCCCCCGCTCGGTGGGGTTAACGGAGCTGCTTGTTCATGACCGACGTCAAACGCGTGGTGCTTGCCTACTCGGGCGGGCTCGATACGTCCATCATCCTCAAATGGTTGCAGGAAACCTACCAGTGCGAGGTGGTGACCTTCACAGCCGATATCGGCCAGGGCAGTACCGAGCTTGAGCCGGCCCGCCGCAAGGCCGAAACCATGGGCGCGAGCGCAATCTACGTCAACGACCTGACAGAGGAATTCGCGCGCGATTTCGTGTTCCCGATGTTCCGCGCCAACGCGCTGTACGAGGGCGAGTACCTGCTCGGCACTTCGATCGCCCGGCCGCTGATTGCCAAGCGCATGGTGGAGATCGCCCGCGAGACGGGCGCCGATGCCATTGCCCACGGCGCCACCGGCAAGGGCAACGATCAGGTGCGGTTCGAGCTGGGCGCCTACGCGCTGATGCCGGAGGTGCGTGTCATCGCGCCGTGGCGGGAGTGGAATCTGACCTCGCGCGAGAAGCTGCTGGCTTACGCCGAGCAGCACCAGATTCCTGTGGAATTCAAGCGCGCCGGGCAGCAGGCGCCCTACTCCATGGACGCCAATCTGCTGCACATCTCGTACGAAGGCGGCGTGCTGGAGGATCCGTGGCAGGAACCGGAAGAATCCATGTGGCGCTGGAGCGTGTCGCCGCAAGAGGCGCCTGACGTGCCGGAGTACCTGGAGCTTGATTACCGCCACGGCGATATCGTGGCGATAGACGGCGAACCGCTCACCCCGGCACAGGTGATGCTGCGCCTGAACCAGACCGGCGGACGCCACGGCATCGGGCGCGTGGACCTGGTCGAGAACCGCTACGTCGGCATGAAATCCCGCGGCTGCTATGAAACCCCCGGCGGCACCATCATGCTGCGGGCGCACCGCGCGATCGAGTCACTGACGCTCGACCGCGAGGCCGCGCACCTGAAGGACGACCTCATGCCGCGCTACGCCAGCCTGGTCTACAACGGCTACTGGTGGAGCCCGGAGCGGCTGTTGTTGCAAGGCCTGATCGATGACAGCCAGAAGCACGT
>CAZZHF010000107.1:0-8852 GCA_964653545.1 uncultured Gammaproteobacteria bacterium
CCCCGTTTTCCCGAGGGCGGGGGCTTAATAAATCCACCGTGGATTTATTCAGCGCTTCCCTAGGTCCGGCCCGGTGGTGGGGTGGTTTTCCGGTCAGGCTGCGAGTCTGGCCCCGACCCATACCGCTGACAGGCATAGCGCCAGATGCAGCGCGACGTTCAACAGCGCGGCGGCCGGGCGCTGCTGTGCCAGTACCAGGGTTTCGCCGGAAAAGGCCGAAAATGTCGTGAAGCCGCCGAGCAGGCCGGCCATCAGGGCGGCGCGCCAGGGTTCGCCGAGCAGGCCGCGCTGTACCAGCAGCGATAGCGCAAGGCCCATCAGGAATGAACCGGCCACGTTGACGGCCAGCGTGCCATAGGGAAAAGCCCGACCCAACCAGGCAGCCAGGCCGTTGACCGCCAGGTAGCGGGCCACCGAGCCAAGCGCGCCGCCTACTGCTACCGCTGCCAGCACTCCGCCATTCATTGCTCTCCGGCCTCCCGATCGCGAGCGCGCAGCTGCGCCAGATGTTCAGCCAGGCGCCGTTCCAGGCCGCGCCCGCTGGGTTGGTAATAGCGGCGGTCGGGCATTTCGTCCGGAAGGTAGCGCTCGCCGGGGGCGTAGGCGCCGGCTTCGTCGTGCGCGTAGCGGTAGCCCTGGCCGTAGCCGAGCTGCTTCATCAGTTTGGTCGGGGCATTGCGGATGCGCAGCGGCGGCGGCAGGGAGCCGAACTGGCGCGCATCGGCCATGGCGGCATCGAAGGCGGTGTACAGCGCGTTGCTCTTGGGCGCGCAGGCCAAATACGTGACCGCCTGGGCGATCGCCAGTTCCCCTTCCGGGGAGCCCAGGCGCTCGTAGGTTTGCAGCGCTTCGAGCGCCAGCGTCAGCGCCCGCGGGTCGGCAAGGCCGATGTCTTCGCTGGCCATGCGCAGCACGCGACGGGCGATGTACAGCGGCTCGCAGCCGCCATCCAGCATGCGCGCCAGCCAGTAGAGCGCGGCGTCCGGCGCCGAGCCGCGCACGGCCTTGTGCAGCGCCGATATCTGGTCGTAGAAGGCCTCGCCGCCCTTGTCGAAGCGCCGCCAGCTCTCGCCGGCCAGTTCCTTGAGCACCGCCTCGTCGATGATGCGACCGTCCGGGGTTTCGGGCGCGATGTCGGCCGCCAGTTCCAGCAGGCCGAGCAGGCGCCGCGCGTCGCCGTCGGCCATGGCGGCGAGAGTGGGGCGCAGCTCCGCGGAAAAGTCGATATGCAGGGCGCCCAGGCCGCGCTCGGTGTTAGTCAATGCGCGCTGTATCAGACGTTCCAGGTCAGGGCCGGTCAGTGGTCGCAGCAGGTACACCCGGGTGCGCGACAGCAGCGCGTTGTTCAGTTCGAAGGACGGGTTCTCGGTGGTGGCGCCGATCAGGGTCACCGTGCCGTCTTCGACGTGCGGCAGCAGGGCGTCCTGCTGGGCGCGGTTCCAGCGGTGCACCTCGTCCACGAACAGCACGGCACGGCGGCCACTGGCCGCCGCCTCGCGGGCGGTCTGCACGGCCTCACGAATTTCCTTGATGCCGGCCAGCACCGCCGAGAGGGTGATGAACTCGGCTCGACTGTGCGCCGCCAGCACGCGGGCGAGCGTGGTTTTACCCGTGCCAGGCGGGCCCCACAGGATCATTGAGCGCGGCAGGTCAGCCTCGATTGCCACACGCAGCGGCTTGTCGGCGGCCAGTAGGTGATCCTGACCCAGCACTTCGTCCAGGCTTAAGGGGCGCAGGCGATCAGCCAGCGGCCGACCGGTGTCGGCGGCGGCAAAAAGCTGCGGACCGCGCTGTCTCACTCGGCCGGGGGTAAGCGCGCCTGAGGCAGCGCACCGATCACATCCACGCCCGGCGGCGGGGTGAACTGAAATCGTTTGGCCGATAGCGCGCCGTTACGTTGCTGGTCGAGTAACTGAATGCGGGTGGTTTGACCCAGCCCGTCGTCCAGTTGCAGTTCCTCTATACCGACGCCGCCAAGCTTGAGGCGTACTTCGCTCAGTCCGCTGTCTTTTTTGAGGGGTGTCAGGCGCAGCCAACCGTTGCCCTGCGCCACTACCTCGAACAGCTCGCGCGGAAACCTCGCCCCGGCCAACAGCAACCCCGGCGCGTCGGCGGTGTCCGCGTCCATCGGGCGTACGGTGACCTGGTCCAGATCCGGTTCGTATATCCACAGGTGCGCACCGTCGGCGACGATGTGTTGTTCGTAGGGCTGGCGATAGTCCCAGCTGAAACGCCCGGGCCGACTGATGGCGAACTCGCCCTCGCTGTGTTCGCTGGCCGTGCCGTTGGCGTCGCTGACGGTCTGTGCGAAGCGACCACTCAGGGTGCGCGTTTCGGCGTAGAAGCGGTCCAGTGCCGCGGCACCGTCGGCGAGTGCCGGATTGGCCACGAGGACCGCGATCAGGCTCACGATAACCGGGCGCATCGACCTAAGCTCCCGGCGGGGCTTCGGCGAGCACGTCGCGCGAGCCGTTGGACTTCAGCGGGCCGACAATGCCGGTGCGTTCCATTTCTTCCACCAGACGGGCAGCCCGGTTGTAACCGATGCGCAGGTGCCGCTGGACGCCGGACACCGACGCCCGGCGGCTGCTGGTGACCAGGAACACCGCCTTGTCATACAGCTCGTCGCCGCCTTCCTCGCGCTCGCCAGCCGCGAACGGCGAGCCGTTGCCGTCGCCAGTGTCCTCGGCGAAGTCGCCGCGCAGGATCTCGTCGCGATAGTTCGGTTGGCCGCCGGCCTTGATGTGCGCGACCACGCGGTGGACTTCTTCGTCCGACACGAAAGCGCCGTGCACACGCGTCGGGATGGAGGTGCCGGGCGGCAGGTACAGCATGTCGCCGTGGCCCAGCAGTGCCTCGGCACCCATCTGGTCGAGGATGGTGCGCGAGTCGATCTTGGACGACACCTGAAACGCGATGCGCGCCGGAATATTGGCCTTGATCAGGCCGGTGATCACGTCCACCGACGGCCGTTGGGTGGCCAGGATCAGGTGCACCCCGGCGGCGCGGGCCTTCTGCGCCAGGCGGGCGATCAGCTGCTCCACCTTCTTGCCGACCACCATCATCATGTCGGCGAACTCGTCGACGAACACCACCAGGTAGGGCAGCGTCTCGCAGAAGGCGGGTTCCGCGTCCTCGCCGATGTCGATCGGGAACGGATCCGGGATCGGCGTGCCGGCAGCTTCCGCCTCGCGCACCTTGCGGTTGTAGCCGGCAATGTTGCGCACACCCAGTGCGGCCATGCGCTTGTAGCGACGCTCCATCTCCGCCACCGACCAGCGCAGTGCGTTTTGCGCGTCGTTCATGTCGGTGATCACCGGACACAACAGGTGCGGAATGCCCTCGTAGACCGACAGTTCCAACATCTTGGGGTCGATCATGATCATCCGCACTTCGTCGGGCGTGGCCTTGAACAGCAGGCTCAGCACCATGGCGTTGACCGCGACCGACTTGCCGGAACCGGTGGTGCCGGACACCAGCAGGTGCGGCATCTTGCCCAGGTCCGCCACCGTCGCCACGCCCTGAATGTCCTTGCCCAGGGCCAGGGTCAGGGGTGACGTGCTGTCGTCGTAGGCGCGCGAGCGCAAGGTCTGCGAAAAGCGAATCAGCTCGCGTTGTTCGTTGGGGATTTCGATGCCCACGGTCGACTTGCCGGGAATGACCTCCACCACCCGCACGCTGACCACTGACAGCGAGCGCGCCAGATCCTTGGACAGCCCGGTGACCTGGCTGACCTTGACGCCCGCGGCAAGGTCGATTTCAAAGCGTGTGACCACCGGTCCGGGGTGTACCTCCACCACCTGCGCCGCGATGCCGAACTCTTCGAGCTTGAGCTCCAGTCGACGGGACAGGGCCTGCAGCGCCTCGGCGGACAGGCCGGTGATCTTGGTTTCGGTATCGTCGAGCAAGCTCAGCGGAGGCAGCGCCAGGGTGGTGTTTGCTGCCGGCTTGAACAGCTCCACCTGCCGCTCGGCCTCGACCCGGTCAACGATTTCCACCGGCCGCAGCACCGGTTCGATACGGGGCGGTTTGCGGGTGACTTCCTTGGCCTTGTAGCGGTCCACGGTGTCGCGGCGGTCTTCGCGCGCCCGTTTGCCGGCGACCGCATCGGCATAGGCACGCAGCGTTCGGCCGAGCACCCCGGCTCCCCGTACTACCGCGATTCCCAGCAGCTCGGTCAGTTTCAGCCACGACAGGCCGGTGATCCAGGTAATGCCTGACAGGCAGGCAGCGGTCAGAAACAACGTGGCGCCGACGGTATTGAGGCTGCCGGCGGCAAGACGGCCCAGCTCCAGACCGAGTCCGCCGCCTGGACCGTTGGGCAGTCCGCCGGTATTGGGCAGATAAAGCTGCGCCAGGGCCGAGCCACTGGTGATCGCCAGCAGCAGGCCGAGTGTTCGCACCAGCACGCCGCGTAGTCGCACCGGTACACCGTGGTCGCCGCTGAGGTAAACGCGCCAGGCGAACCACAGCATCAGGCACGGCAGGAACAGCGCCGGATACCCAAAAAAGTAATACAGCATGCTGGACCAGTTGGCGCCGATGCGCCCGCCGGCGTTTTGCGCGGCGGTATGGCCGCCGGTGCTGGCCCAGCTCGAGTCAAGCGGATCGAAGCTGAGCAGCGCCAGCAGCAGGAAGGTCGCCGATGCGAGCAGCAGCAGCACCACGGTTTCGCGCAGTCCTGCTGGCAGGCGCCAGCGCGTTGGTTCGGGCGGGAGTTGCTGGCGACGCGGACGCGGCATGGGGCAGAACGACTCCGGGTTGGTACGCAGGGCGATTCGGGAAAACGCTTATTAAATCAGCGTTTGCTGTTTCGAGCAGAACGCTGTTGCGATGCGGCGCTGTGGACGCCGATGCCGCGGCCGGCCCAGCGCGCTGAGCAGATGCGTCAGGCCAATCCCTTTGGCCGGTAATTTTAACAGGCGGGCCGCAGTCGCTCGTCGGCAGGGGCCGGCCAAGCCCGGTTTGGGCAAATTCGCATGGCGGTCCGATAATGCCGGTCCTTGCCGCCGACCGATCCTGCACCGCCATGACTGACGTCTCACCCCCGCGCCATTGCCGATTGCTGATTCTGGGGTCCGGACCGGCCGGGTATACCGCCGCGGTTTATGCCGCCCGAGCCAACCTGTCGCCCGTTTTGGTCACCGGCATTGCCCAGGGCGGGCAGCTGATGACCACCACCGATGTTGACAACTGGCCGGCGGATCACGCCGGCGTCCAGGGTCCGGAGCTGATGGAGCGCATGCGCCTGCATGCACAGCGCTTCGGTACCGATATCGTGGTTGACCACATCAACCGCGTTGAACTTCAGGAACGCCCGTTTCGCCTGCACGGGGACGCCGGCGGCTATACCTGCGACGCGCTGATCATCGCCACCGGCGCCTCGGCGCGGTACCTGGGTCTGCCGTCGGAGGAGGCTTTCATGGGGCGCGGCGTATCCGCCTGTGCCACCTGCGACGGTTTTTTCTATCGCGGGCAGGAAGTTGCCGTCATTGGCGGTGGCAACACGGCGGTGGAGGAAGCACTGTACCTGTCCAATATCGCGAGCAAGGTCACGCTGGTGCACCGGCGCGAGCGCCTGCGCGCCGAAGCAATCCTGGTTGACCGCCTCACCGAACGGGCCGCCGCCGGCAAGGTGGAGTTTGTCTGGAACCATACGCTGGGTGAGGTGTTGGGCGACGATAGTGGCGTGACCGGTGTGCGCCTGAAGGCCACGCGCGGCGACGACACGCAGGAGCGAGCGGTGCAGGGCGTGTTCATCGCCATCGGTCACACGCCGAACACGGAGCTGTTTGTGACCCAGCTCGACATGCGGGGTGGCTATCTGCGGGTGCGCGGCGGTAGTGATGGGGATGCCACAGCCACCAGCGTGCCGGGGGTGTTCGCCGCGGGCGACGTGGCCGATCACGTCTATCGCCAGGCCGTAACGTCCGCTGGTAGCGGCTGCATGGCGGCCCTGGATGCGGAGCGGTACCTTGACGCGCTCAAGGCCCCCCAAGCAGCCTGAACATTCCGATCACGGCGCCGAGTTTCGCGCCGCGGTGGATTCGGTCACGCCACTGCGTCGGGGCACGACCACCGTGCCGGTGCCACGGGTCAGACCGCCGCTGTCCTCGCCTCGTACCGCGCTTCCCGCGTTCAATGCGCTCGAAGTAGTGCCAGCCGTTGCCGCTGGCGAGACGGTGCGGCTGGCTCAGCCAGGGGTTGCCTCGCGTACGCTGCGGCGTCTGGACGGTGATCGATTCGTCGCGGAAGCGGAAATTGACCTGCACGGGCTTACCGCCCCGCAGGCCGCGCGAGCGCTGGATTCCTTCATCGCTGATTGCCTGGAAGCGGGGTGCCAGCGGGTTCGCGTCATCCACGGCAAGGGTGGACGTATGGACCATGGTCCACCGGTTCTAAAGAGCTTGGTGATTGGGTCGTTAAAGCGGCATACCGCCGTATTGGCGTTGCGCACCGCGGGCCCGCGGGATGGCGCGAGTGGCGCCCTGCGGATACTGCTACGCCATATGTGATTCGTCGGCATTGCCGGCGTGATGGAGCGCCTCACCGATGACCGAACGCCGCCGCTATACCCGTATCAGCCTGCATGTCCAGGCGGAGTTCGTCAGCCTGGGACGACGCTGGCCGTGCCAGGCCTTTGACCTGTCCCTGAATGGTGCCCTGGTCAGCCGCCCACGCGACTGGACAGGGGAACTCGGGGATCGCAGCGCGATGAGCTTTCGCCTGGATGACGGGGATTGCATTCAGATGGTCGCGATCCTGCGCCACCAGAGTGCCGACTGCCTGGGCTGGCAGTGCACCGGCATCGACCTGGAAAGCATGGGCGAGTTGCGCCGTCTGGTGGAACTCAACCTTGGTGAGCCGGCTTTGTTGCGGCGCGAGCTGGCCCAGATGATGCGCGACCACGCGGCCGCCTGAGGATACCGTCGGCGCCGGCTTTGGCCGGTGTCGGTTGGGTGCGAGGCGCCGGTCCGGGGTCGATCGGTCTATACGCCAGAGTTTCCGCTACCGTGCCGCTCCGGGTGTCGTGTTGACCTGAGCCGGCACTGGTGCCTGTGCTGCTCCCTCGCTGATCTGTCCCGCACTAGCCCTGGTTTCCTGACTGTTTCGCAGTGCGTGTCGGTGGCGAATCTGTTCATCGGCGCCGCTTCGGTGATAATCCATCAACCCAGTTGTTTCAGTGTTATCAGGTAGAAGCCTCGCGCTTGTGCCGTCCAGGTCCTTATGAGCGTCATCCTAGAAGTCCGCAATCTGATCAAGGAATACCCTGGCGTGCGGGCGGTCGCGGACGTCAGTTTCAGCGTCGCCAGCGGCACGTGTTTCGGTCTGCTGGGCCCCAATGGGGCTGGCAAGACCACCACCGTGGAAATCATGGAGGGTATCTGTCGGCCTACCGCCGGCCATGTGCTATACCGTGGCGAGGCGTTGGGCAAGCAGTTTCGTGCCGAGGCAGGTATTCAGTTCCAATCGACCGCGCTCCAGGATTTTCTGACCGTGCGCGAGACGCTGGAGTTGTTTCACCGCCTTTATCCGCGCCGGGCAGACCTGGAAGCGCTGATCGATCTGTGCCAGCTGCGCGACTTGCTGGAGCGCGATAATCGCAAGCTGTCGGGTGGCCAGCGCCAGCGCCTGTTGCTGGCGATCGCGCTGGTCAACGATCCGGACATCGTGTTCCTGGACGAGCCGACCACGGGTCTGGACCCGCAGGCGCGGCGCAGCTTCTGGAGCCTGGTCCAGGACATCAAGGCGCGGGGCAAGACCGTGCTTCTGACCACGCACTACATGGAGGAGGCCTATGTTCTGTGCGACGAGATCGCCATCATGGATCGCGGCCAAATCATTGCCCAGGGCTCGCCGGGGGCGCTGCTGGCGGCGCATTTCGAGGACGTCATCCTGACCCTGCCAAAGGCCGATTTCGAGCCGGCCGCACAGTTCGACGCCGCGCTGCTGGATGCCGGTGAGCTGTGGGAGGTGTCGACGCGAGATATCCCGGCGGCGCTGCAATCACTCGCAGGCGGCGGTGCCCGGCTGGATCGTTTGCGCATCCGCGAGCGCACGCTCGAAGACCTGTTTCTGGAACTCACGGGCCGCGAACTGCGCGCCTGACCCCGCTTCTGGAGTGCCTGCCGTGCTGCGCCGTTATCTGGCCCTGACCCATGCCCGCAACATGGAGTTCCTGCGCGACCGCGCATCGCTGGGCTGGAACCTGCTGTTCCCGCTGGTGATGGTGGCCGGGCTGGCGGTGATCCTGGGCGGTCCGCCGCGACCCCTGTTCAAGGTGGCGGTCATCGGTGCCGGCGAGCCGGTGGCGGTCAGTACTCATCCGTTCCTGGCCACACGCTACGCCGAGTTCTTTGCCCTGGCGGCCGACCAGCGCGAGGCTGCTGTGGCCAAGGTAGGGCGCCATCGCCTGGACATGTTGATCGATTTCAGCGCCGCACCGCGTTACTGGATCAATCCGGAGTCGCCCAAGGGCTACGTGCTGGAACGGTTGCTGGTGGCGGCCGGTGGGCCGTCGCTGGCGCATGGCGCGGTACCGGGCCGGCCGATCCGCTACATCGATTTCCTGCTGCCCGGAATCCTGGGCATGAACATGATGTTCTCGTGCCTGTGGGGCGTTGGCTACGTGGTGGTGCGCTACCGCAAAAGCGGCTTTCTGAAGCGCCTGAACGCCACGCCGGTGCGGCCAATCGAGTTCATCCTGGCGCAGCTGACCTCGCGCCTGGCCCTGATCATGGGGATCACGCTGGTCGTTTACGTGGGCACCGACTGGGTAATCGGCTTTCGCATGGAGGGCTCGCACACACTGCTGCTGCTGGTGGCCACGCTGGGGGCGCTGGCGATGATTG
>CAZZHF010000108.1:0-8758 GCA_964653545.1 uncultured Gammaproteobacteria bacterium
GCGACCACCATCGAGGTACTGGTGCCGGACTTCCGGCACCGCATCGACGTGGCGCTCGACATCCTCGCCGCCTCGCCGCCGGACGTGTTCAACCACAACATCGAAACCGTGCCGCGCCTGTATGCGGCGGCCCGGCCGGGCGCCGATTACGCCGGTTCGCTGGCGCTGCTCAAGCGCTGCAAGGCTGCCCTGCCGCGGCTGCCGACCAAGTCCGGGCTGATGCTGGGCCTGGGCGAAACCGACGATGAAGTGCTGGAAGTCATGGCTGACCTGCGCGCCCACGACGTGGACATGCTCACCATCGGTCAGTACCTGGCGCCTAGCCAGCATCATCTGCCGGTACGCCGTTATGTACCGCCACAGACCTTTGCCGAACTGGCCGAGCGCGGCCGGCAGATGGGCTTTGCCAATGTTGCCAGCGGGCCGCTGGTGCGCTCTTCCTACCACGCCGACTTACAGGCCGAAGGCCACGCGGTAGGCTGAGCAGTGGAATTCCTGGCCGTCAAGGCACTGGCGTCGCTGGTCACGCCGCCGGGGCTGTTTGCGATGCTGGCGCTGGGGGCCGCCTTGAGCGTGCGCCACTGGCCGGAGCTGGCGCGTCGCCTGTGTCTGGCCTGCGCCGGGTTGATCCTGCTGCTTTCCACCGGGCCGGTGAGCCAAGCCCTGCTCGATTCCCTGAATCGTCATCCAACGATCGACCCGGTTACCCTCAAATCAGCGCAAGCCATCGTTGTGCTTGGTGCTGGCGCGCAGCGCGGCCTGGCCGACTACGGCGGTGGAACGGTGACATCCCTGGCACTGGAACGGCTGCGCTATGGCGCTCGCCTGGCGCGTGACAGCGGCCTCCCCGTGCTGGTGACCGATGGCGGCCCGGACGGCCGTTCGCCTGGCGCCCAGTACATGGCCACTACCCTGCTGGACTTTGGTGTGCGCGCCCGCTGGATCGAAGGCCGCGCGCTGACCACGTATGACAATGCCCGTTTCACGCGCCATATGCTGGCCGCCAGCGGCATCGAGCGCGTGGCGCTGGTCAGCCACAGCTGGCATTTGCCACGCGCCGTGGCCGCTTTCGAGCAGGTCGGTTTCCAGGTGTTGCCAGCGCCGACCCTGGTCGGTGCCCAGCGCCAGCCCGCGAGCCTGGACTGGCTGCCCAGCACCAGCGCGCTGGAACGCTCGACGTGGGCCGTGCACGAGTATCTGGGCAGCGCCTGGTACCGCCTGCGTTACCGCATCGGTTGGTGAACATGCAGCCACAACCGGCCGCTACCGTGGCACCGTTACGCGACGGCGCGAAGGGGCTGGAGGTGCTGTTGCTGCAACGCAGCACGCAGTTGGCATTCGCCCCTGGCGCCTGGGTCTTTCCAGGCGGACGCATTGATGCCGGTGACCATGCTCACGGTACGGCCAGCGCCCCACGCCAGGCCGCAGTGCGCGAGGCCTTCGAGGAAGCCGGCATAACACTGACCGCCAACAGCCTGGTGGAGGTGGCGCACTGGACCACTCCGCCCGGACAGGTGCGCCGCTTCGCGACCTGGTTTTTTATCGCCGACGCGAACCATTGCCACACGGTGCGTATCGATGGCGTCGAAGCAGTGGATTTTCTGTGGCTGACGCCGCAGGATGCCCTGGCGCGGGCCGGCCACGGCGGGCTGCGCCTGATCCGTCCGACCTTGGCCACGCTTACCCAGTTGCGGGAATTCGGCCGTGTGGACCAGGCATTGGCCGGTTTCGCCGAGCAGCAGGTGATCCGGCGCTGAACCGCATCGGCGACTAGAGAATTCAGGAGAAACGTAAGGATGAGTTTGCAAGTGATCGGCGCCGGGCTCGGACGGACTGGCACGATGTCGCTGATGACCGCGCTGGAGCGGCTCGGGTTTGGTCCGTGTTATCACATGATGCAGGTGTTGGCGCGGGTGGATGATGCCCCGAGCTGGCAACAGTTTGCCGCCGGCGAGCGTAGCGACTGGGACAGCTTGCTGGGTGAGTTTGGCGCAGCAGTGGACTGGCCGGCGAGCTACTTCTGGCGGGAGCTTGCCGCCCACTACCCGCAGGCCAAGGTGGTGTTGACCGTACGCGACGCCGATCGCTGGCACGCCAGCATCAGCAGTACGCTATTCCGCTTCATGAGGGCAACGATAACCCCGGACGACGTGGCGGCGCGCCAGCAAATCGCGATGGCCCGCGACATCGTGCAACAGCGAACATTTGACAACGAACTGGATGATCGCGAGCACCTGATCGGCGTCTATCAACGCCACAACCGCGCCGTGCAGGCAGCGCTGGGGTCCGACCGGCTGCTGGTCTACGACGTGGCACAGGGATGGGCGCCTCTGTGCGATTTCCTGGCCGTGCCGGTGCCGAGCGAGCCGTTTCCCCGGGTCAATGCGCGCGAACAGTTGCTGAGCACCCATGCCGAGCGGTACCACACGCCCGCCCCCGGATCCGCGTGAGGGCGCCTTGAAGTCGGGCGTGGCTCAGGGACGAGCTGGCGCCGGTGTGGACTGCCAGACCGACAGCTTCCAGGCGCCGCCTTCCCGCACATAGATGGCCGTGTAAAGCACCGTGGCTTGCAGCGGCTTGCTGTCCAGGACGACCTCGACGTGGTTGCTACCGGTCAACGCCACCACCGCATCCGCCAGCGGGCGTGCCTGCCGTTGCAGCGAAGTGATGGTGGTGTATTGCATGGCACCCCCGATAGCGGCACCCAGATAGGCGGCCCGATCCTGCACCAGGCCGTTGCTGTGCACGTAATGCAACTGCTCGGCCAGCGTGCGCTCCAGCGCCGGGCGGTCAGCGGCGATCAGCGCCGCGGTGCGGGCGTCATCGGCTGCGAATACATCCTGCATGGGATCAGCTCCAGCCGTGCCACTGATGGCAACAAACAACAGAACCAGGCGCCGCGCCCAGGCCATCACAGGCCGCCCCGCTGGCGCGGGAGGCGGATCAATGCCAGCAATGCCAACGCGGTGGTAATACCCTCATAAATTGCGGCGCCGGGGTGTGCACCGACCACGCCGTGCAGACCCATGGCCGCGCTACGCGCCAATACCAGCCCACCCATTACCAACGCGATGGCGGTCAGAGCGGCTTGCGTCCACTCGCGCCGGAACCCGGCCAGCAGGCAGAACAACCCCAAGCCAGCCTGCAGGCCGCCGTACATGGCGCGCGCTTCCACCAATCCGGCGGCAGCGGCCAGTCCAAATCCGGTAAAGCGACCGACCACCTCGACCGGGTAGATGAAGCAGGCGATGGCGTAGCCGACAAACGACAGGCCAGTGAAGATCAGCACGAAGCGGGCGAGCGCCATGGAAGTCCCTCCTCTAATCAGCCAGTTAACAACACAGGTAGCCGTTTATTCCCGTCCCGAAACGCCGGCTCAGTCCCGGTAACTCGAATCGTGCCGATCCAGCCACCGCAGCAAGGAGCGAAACGGTAATCCGCCAAGCCCGGTCGGGGTGATGACATACTGCTGCTGGGGAACCAGGTTGGCAATACGCGTCAGCATATCCTGCGAACCGTGCAGCGGCTGTCCCATCGACAGGGCCGCCACTTGCGTGCGGCAGGCGTGTTCGAGCAGCCACATCAACATGAACGCCTCGCCGACGCTGCTACCCGCTGTCATCAGGCCATGATTGCGCAGGATGAGCACATTCCTGTCGCCAAGGTCGGCAACCAGGCTGCGCTTTTCGGCGTCGTCGACCGCCAGGCCCTCGAAGTCGTGGTAAGCCACCTGTCCGGTCAGCTGCATCGAGTCCTGGTTGATGTGCAGCAAGCCCGGTTCGATGCTTGCCACCGCCTCGCCGGCCACCGAATGGGTGTGCATCACGCACTGCACATCGTGGCGGGCGGCGTGGACGGCACTGTGGATGACATAACCGGCGCGATTGACGCGGGTCTCGCCCCGATAGTCGCCCACCACGTTGCCGTCGAGGTCGATCTTGAGCAGGTTGGAGGCCGTGATCTCGTCGTACATCAAACCAAAGTTGTTGATCAGGAAATGTTCGTCCGCGCCCGGCACGCGCGCCGTGATGTGATTGAAGATCAGCATTGACCAGCCGAAGCGGTCCGCCAGGCGATAGGCGGCGGCCAGTTCGACCCGCACCTGCCACTCTTCGGGCGCGCACAGATCGCGACGGATACCCGCCGGCAGGTCAAAATCGTGGGGCTTGTTCATGGGCTATGTTCCTCGCTGTGGCTCTGATTGAGCCCTCCGTGGCCCTTGCGCGGCGGGCTTTCGATCCTGTCTGCGCCCTGGCGCGTAAGCATAGCCCCAACTGGAGGCGCTTGCCGCGCTTACCTTACGATCGTTAAAGTTGTTGGGCCAGGGACGGCATCCGGACACCACCCCGGGCGACGCGCGTTGATCCGCGCCGCAACGGGACACGAAGCGACCAGGAGAATACGCCGATGAATGCCATCAATGACGGCTTGGTGCTGGCCCCTGAAAGCTATGTGCGCGACAACCCGGCCAGCGGGGTGTTCGAGGTACACCGCGACGTGTACCGCGACCCGGCTCTGTTCGAGCTGGAGATGCGCCACGTGTTCGAGGCCAGCTGGGTGTTCCTGGCGCACGAGACGCAGATTCCGCAACCCCTGGATTACCTGGCCAGCTACGTCGGACGCCAGCCGGTGTTGCTGCAACGCGACGACCGTGGCCAGCTGGGCGCATTCCTGAACGTATGCCCGCACAAGGGTGCGCAGGTGTGTCAGAACGAGTCCGGTAACCGCAAGTTCCACGTCTGCCCTTACCACGGCTGGACCTTCAACAGCCGTGGCGAATGCGTACTGGTAAAAGACCGCGCACAAGGCGCGTATCCGTCGCATTTCGAGCAGGCCAATACGCGCCTGCCGCCGCTGGCGCGGTTCGCCAATTACCGCGGCTTCCTGTTCGGCAGCGTCAATCCCGACGTGCCACCTCTGGAAGAACACCTCGCCGGCATCAGTACCTTCCTGGACATGATCGTGGACCAGTCCCAGCACGGTACTGAGGTCATCCCGGGTCGCTCGTACTACACCTACGACGCCAACTGGAAAATGCAGCTCGAAAACTGCCTGGACGCCTACCACCTGACCTCCACGCACCCGAGCTTCATGAACATTGCCGCCTCGCGCGCCAGCGGCGGCAGCCAGTTTCGCAATATCGACATTGCCGACTTCGTTGATCCGGCCATCCCGTCCGGCAGCTACACCTTCAAGCATGGCCATGCCGCAATCTGGATCGAAACCGCGCACCCCGAGGTACGGCCGCTGTATCACCAGTACGATGCCCTGGTGAAGCGCATCGGCAAGGTGCGCGCCGACCTGATGCTCAAGACCGTCAACTTCACGGTATTTCCGAACCTTCAGTTTTCCTGCAATGCCTGTATTCAGATGCGCGTCATGCGCCCGCTGGCGGTCGACCGCACCGAGATGCGCAGCTTCTGCCTTGGCCCCAAGGGCGAACCGAAGGACCTGCGCAAGCTGCGTATCCACCAGTTCGAGGATTTCTTCAACCCGACCGGCCTTGCCACACCGGACGACTCGCGTGTGTACGAGTCTTGTCAGGCAGGGTTCGCGGCGCGCGGCGGGCCGGCGGTGGGGCTTGGCCACAGCCGGGGCCTTGCCAACGTCATCAGCGGCCCGGACGCGTACGCCAACGAGCTCGGACTGGCGCCGCTGACCTCCAGCAGCGGGCGCTCGGACATGCAGGACGAGACGGTGTTTCACGGCAGCTACCGCGAGTGGCTGCGCCGTTTGCAGGCAGGCCTGAGAACCGAGGCGACGGCGTGAGCCCGCAGCAGGCACTGGCGGTCGGTTCGGCGCTGCTGTACCGGCAGGGACGGCTGCTCGACGAACGGCGCTGGGCGGACTGGCTGGCCCTGTTTTGCGAGGACTGCGAGTACTGGGTGCCCGCCTGGGTGACCGAGAACCGCCTGACCGAAGACCCCGACAGCGAGGTGTCGCTGATTTACTACGACCTGCGCTCGCGCCTGGCCGACCGCGTGTGGCGGGTGGAGTCGGGCACCTCGGTGGCGTCCGATCCCCTGCCCCGCACTTGTCATGCCATCACCAACATCACAGTGGAGCAGGCCAGCGACGATGCCATCGCCCTGTTTGCCTGTTTTCGGGTGGACTACCACTGGCGCACGCAATCGCAGGCGTTTTTTGGCCACTACCACCACCAGCTGCGCCACGTGGATGGCGACTGGCGCGTAGCACGGCAAAAAATCGTGGTGCAGAACGACTACATCCCGACCCTGCTCGATTTTTACCTGGTGTGAGGCCAACATCGTGACGCAAGACACTCTGCGAACGCCGTTTTGCGAACAGCTGGGTATCGACTTGCCGGTCGTACTGGCCGGCATGGGCGGCGTGTCCTGGCCCAAGCTGGTGGCGGCCGTCAGCAACGCCGGCGGCCTTGGCGTTTACGGCGCCGCGGGCCTGGAGCCGGCGCAGATTCGCGAACACATTCAGGAAATCAAGGCGCTGACCTCGCGACCCTGGGCGCTCGATCTGCTGGTGCCGATGCCTGGCGTGTTCGATGCGCAGATCCAGGTGATGCTCGACGAGGGCTGCCCGATTTTTCTGTCGGCGCTGGGCCTGCCGCTCGAACTTTTGCCGCAGTTACGCGCCGCCGGCATGCGGGTGGGCGCCATGGTGGGCGCACCGCGGCATGCCCGGAAAGTCGTGGCTGCCGGTGTCGATTTCATCGTCGCCCAGGGCACCGATGCGGGTGGCCATACCGGCAACATCGGCACCTTCAGTCTGCTGCCCCAGGTGGTGGCGGTGGCTGAGGACACGCCGGTGCTGGCGGCCGGCGGCATCGCCCATGGCAGCCAGTTGCTGGCGGCGCTGGCGATGGGCGCGCAGGGCGTCGTGCTGGGTACACGCTTCATTGCCAGCACCGAGGCCCACGCACTCGAATCATGGAAGCAGCGCATCGTGTCGGCCGGCGCCACCGACACCACCCTCACGCGCTGTTACAGCGGCAAACAGATGCGCGGACTGCGCAACAGCTATACCGATTCCTGGCTCGGTCGGGAGGCGGAAATCCTGCCGTTTCCGCAACAGATGGAGGTGTCGCTGCGCGAGGGCGTGCTGGACTTGCTTGGCACCAGCGACGACCCGGACCGCGGTTGCCTGCCTACCGGGCAAAGCTGTGGCGGGGTGCACTCGATAAAGCCGGCGGCGGCCATCGTCGCCGATCTGATGGACGAGGCCCGGCTGGCGCTGGCGCGGTTGCCGCGCGGCTGAGGAACCGAAGCCGGGTCATCTGGACTGATCGCCCCCTGGGCGGGCAATCGGCGCCGTCGGACGACTGAACACGAGCGGCGGCGCCTCGGTCTTCGGCTCCTCGCGCAGGGAAAACTTGCCTGCCTCCTGTGCCAGAGCGGCGGCCGATCCGTCCTTTTCAAGCTTGATCAGCAGCCGCAGATCGTTGGCCGAGTCGGCGTTGGCGATGGCCTCGTCATAGCTGACGGCGCCTTCGCTGTACAAAGCGTGCAGGGCCTGATCGAAGGTCCGCATGCCAAGCTCGTTCGAGCGCGCCATGATCGGCTTGATTTCGTGGACCAGGCCCTTGCGTATCAGTTCCGAAATCAACGGACTTGCCAGCATCACTTCCACCGCGGCTCGCCGGGCTTTGCCGTCCACCGTTGGCAGCAGGCGCTGCGATACGATCGCCCTGAGGTTCAGGGATAGATCCATCAGCAGTTGCTGGCGGCGTTCCTCGGGAAAGAAATTGATGATGCGATCGAGCGCCTGGTTGGCGTTGTTGGCGTGCAGCGTGGCCAGGCAAAGATGACCGGTTTCGGCAAACGCAATGGCGTGTTCCATGGTCTCGCGGGTCCGAATTTCGCCAATCAGGATGACGTCCGGAGCCTGGCGCAGGGTGTTCTTGAGGGCGTCCTCGAAGGACATGGTATCCACGCCCACCTCGCGCTGCGTGACGATGCAGCCGCCATGGTCATGCAAGTACTCGACCGGATCCTCGATGGTAATGATGTGGCCGCTGCTGTTGTGGTTGCGATAGCCGACCATGGCTGCCAGCGTGGTGGACTTGCCGGTACCCGTGCCGCCGACCATGAGCGCCAGACCCCGCTTGATCTGCACGATGTCCTGTAGCACCAGCGGCACCTGCAGGTCTTCCAGTGTCGGGATGGTGGTCTCGATCTTGCGCACCACCATGCCGATGTTGCCGCGCTGTACGAACGCGCTGACCCGAAAGCGGCCGATACCGCGGGCGCCGATGGCGAAATTGCACTCGAAGGTGTTCTCGAGCTGGGTGCGTTGACGCTCGTTCATGATGCCGTAGCACATCTCGCGCGCATCCTCGGAGCTGAACTTCTCCTCGCAGGCCGGCTTCACGACCCCATGCGTCTTGATGCTGGGCGCGACACCCGCAGTGACGAACAGGTCGGACGAATTTTGGTCGACCATCATCTGCAGCAGCGTGGCGAAATCGATCATGGCGAGCTCCGAGGCAGGTCAGTGGGACAGCGCGGGAATGCGGTCCGGCTAGCGGAAAAGATCCTTGTTGATGGCGCGCGCGGCGGCATCCTCCCGGCTTATCAATCGCAGCTGCACCTGTTTCTGCATGCACTGATCAAGGGTCTGCATGCCGTGCGCCTGGCCGGTCTGGATGGCCGAGTAGATCTGCGCCACTTTGTTTTCACGGATCAGGTTACGTATGGCCGGGGTGCCCAGCATCACCTCGTGAGAGGCGATCCGGCCGCCGCCGACGCGTTTGAGCAGCGTTTGCGCAATCACCGCGCGCAAC
>CAZZHF010000109.1:0-8586 GCA_964653545.1 uncultured Gammaproteobacteria bacterium
TTGCCGGAGCCGACGGCGATGACGTTACGCACGCCGGCGATTGCCTGCGCGCCCTGCTGCACGGCGTGCGCCACGATGGCATGCGTGAACGCGAGCTCGACCGTCTGCACGCCCGGCAGACCGGCCAGCGCGGCCTCGATGGTTGGCTTCAAATCACCCGCAAGACCCGCGCTCGGGTAGCCGAGTTGCAGCGTGGCGTGCAGACGCCCGTCGGCCAGCGCGAGTTCGCGCAGGGAAGACTTGATGCTGGCGCCGGTCCACGGGTCGACGATGCCGTCGAGCGCGGCCTCGGCCGCGGTGCGCAGGGGGTCGCTCATGCTTGAAATATCGCGTGTGGGGGAGCGCGCGGACCGCGGCGGCGGCCGGCGAGAAGGCCGCAAAGTCTAGCACGGGCGCGGGTTTTCCCTGCTAAGCTGCCGCGCCCCGCCGCCCCGTCACACGCCGTTTTCGTCGCATGAGCCGCCGCCTCCTCGTCACCTCCGCCCTGCCTTACGCCAACGGCCCGATCCACATCGGCCACCTGGTCGAGTACATCCAGACCGACGTGTGGGTGCGCGCCATGCGGCAGTTCGGGCACGACGTGATTTACCTGTGCGCCGACGACGCGCACGGCGCGCCGATCATGCTGCGGGCGGAATCGGAGGGCATCACGCCGGACGCGCTGGTGGCGCGCATCGGCGCCGAGCACCGGGCGGACTTCGCCGACTTCGGCATCGGCTTCGACAACTACTACACCACCCACAGCGACGAGAACCGCCAGCTCGCCGAGGACATCTTCACGCGCCTCACGGACGCCGGACACATCCTGCGCTACGGCGTCACGCGCCTGTTCGACCCGGTCAAGGGCATGTTCCTGGCGGATCGTTTCATCCGCGGCGAGTGTCCGCGCTGCGGTGCGGCGGATCAGTACGGCGATTCCTGCGAGGTGTGCGGCGCCACCTACGCGCCGACCGAGCTGAAAAATCCCCGCTCGGCCCTGTCCGGCGCCGAGCCGATACTGCGGGAATCCGAGCACTACTTCTTTCGCCTGCGCGAGTTCGCGGACCTGCTGCAGGGCTGGACGCGCGCCGGGCACCTGCAGGAGGAGGTCGCCAACAAGATCGCCGAGTGGTTCGAGGCCGGCCTGGCCGACTGGGACATATCGCGCGACGCGCCTTACTTCGGCTTCAAGGTGCCCGGTTCGGACAGCCAGTACTTCTATGTGTGGCTGGATGCGCCAATCGGTTACCTGGCGAGTCTGTGGGACTGGCTAAAGCGCGAGCGCGGGCTGCACGTCAGCCTGGACCAGGTGCGCGAATTCTGGAACGCCAGCGACGTGCGCCACTTCATCGGCAAGGACATTCTTTATTTCCATGCCCTGTTCTGGCCGGCCATGCTGCAGGGCGCTGCTTACGACAAGCCGATGGCGGTCAACGCGCACGGCTTCTTGACCGTCGACGGACAAAAAATGTCCAAGTCGCGCGGCACCTTCATCCAGGCCCGTACCTGGCTGGATCACCTCGACCCCGAGCCGTTGCGCTACTACTTCGCCGCCAAGCTCGGCCGGGGCATCGACGACATCGACCTGAACCTTGATGACTTCGTGGCGCGGGTCAATTCCGACCTGGTCGGCAAGCTGGTCAATATCGCCTCGCGCACCGCCGGCTTCATCGAAAAGCGTTTTGGCGGCCGCCTGGCGCCAACACTGCCGCAGCCGGCCATGTACGCCGAGTTTGTGTCGGCCGGGAAGGACATCGCCGCGGCCTACGAAGGCCGCGAGTATGCCCGGGCCATGCGCGAGGTCATGGCGCTGGCCGACCGCGCCAACGAGTACATCGCCAGCAGCGCGCCCTGGACGCTGGTGAAAGACCCGGCGCGCCTGGACGAGGCGCACGGGGTGTGCAGCCAGGCGCTGAACCTGTTTCGGCTATTGATGATTTACCTGACGCCGGTGCTGCCGCGCATGGCGGTGCAAGTGGAAGCCTTGTTCGGCGCGCCGCTGGCCTGGGCAGACCGCGCCCAGCCGCTGCTGGACCACCCGATTGCGCCGTACCGGCCACTGCTGACGCGCATCGATCCGGCCGCCGTGGCGGCGCTGATCGCGGCCGGTCGCGCCGTTTAGCGGCAACGCCAGCCGGACGCTCCGGGCTGAGCGGTCCGGGATGGATTTATGCAGGGCTTCGTCAGAGTAACTCCAGCACTTTTTGCGGGGGCCGGCCTATCACGGCGCGCTCGCCACTGATGGCAATCGGCCGCTCAATCAGGATCGGATGCGTCGCCAGGGCGTCGATCAGCGCCGCCCGTGACAATGCCGGCCGGTCCAGATCAAGCTCCTTGTAAACGGCCTCGCCGCGTCGCATCAATTGCCGCGGTTCCAGGTCAAGCTGCTTCAGCAGGCGCTCCAGTTCGGCGGTCGTCGGAGCGTCTTTCAGGTACTCCACGATCCGCGGCTCGACGCCGCGCCCGCGCAGCAGCGCCAGTGCTTCGCGCGATTTGGAGCAGCGCGGGTTGTGATAAAGCCGTATCGACATCCGAATCTCCCTTCAGAACAGTGCGCGCCGGGGATCGAACGGCAGTTCGTCGGCCAGGCGCTGGTATAGCTCGCGGGCGTCGTCGGTCTGCGCCTTGGGTGTCATCATCTTGAGCACCACATACTGGTCGCCCGGCGTCGGTACAGTCGGCAGACCGCGTCCGCGCAGGCGCAGTTTGTCGCCGGTTTGCGAGCCGGCCGGAATGGCCAGCTCCACCGCGCCACCGAGCGTCGGCACCTTGAGTGTCGCGCCCAGCGCCGCTTCCCATGGCGTGATTGGCAGGTCCAGATAGATATCCGCGCCTTCCAGGCGGTACAGGCGGTGTGGCGCGAACTCGATTTCCAGCAGCAGGTCGCCGCCACCACCGCCCTGGCCGGCCAGGCGGATGCGCTGGCCGGCGCGCACGCCGGTTGGGATGCGCACCTCAAGCGTGCGCTTGCGCCCGCCGTCGGCTTGGCTCAGGTTAATGGACCGGGTGGTACCCCGGTAGGCGTCCTCGAGCGCGATCTGCACCTTGGCGTGCATATCCTCGCTCCGGGGCTGGCGGCGTCGGGCGCCGTCCATGCCGCCGAAGCCGCGCCCGAACAGGCCCTCGAAAAAATCGCTGAAGCCGGATGACCCTTGCCCGCCGCGAAACTCGAACCCGCCGCCACCCGGTGGCGAAAAGCCCTGACCCGCCTGCCAGTTGCTGCCGAGCTGGTCATAGGCGGCACGCTTGTCGGCGTCCTTGAGGACCTCGTAGGCCTCGGCCACGTCCTTGAAACGGGCCTCGGCGTTGGCTTCCTTGCTGACGTCCGGGTGGAATTTGCGCGCCAGTTTGCGATAGGCACGCTTGATGTCGTCCCCGCTGGCGTCGCGGGGGACACCAAGAGTCTTGTAGTAGTCCTTGTATTCCATTGCGGCTCAGCACCCGGGAAAGCAGCCGCCCGCCAACGGGCCTGTCCGGCGCCGGGGGCGGGCGGCCCAGTGTAGTCGGTGCGTGCTGCGGATCAGCTGTTCACCTGAATGCGCCGCGCCATCACCTTGGCCAGCTTGGGGATAGACACCTGGAGCACGCCGTCTTCGGCACGCGCCGCGACTTGCTCCACATCCACCGATTCGGGGACGCTGAAGCGGCGCACGAAGCGACCGCGCGCGCGCTCCGCGCGCCGAAAGCCGCTGACCTCGTCAGCCGGAATCGCCGGCCGCTCACCGCTGATGGTCAGCACACCCTGCTCAAGATTGATGTCGACCGCGTCGGGTTTTACCCCGGGCAGATCCACGAGCAACACATAGCGTTCGGCGTCCTCGCGCACGTCCACCGCCGGCTGCCAGTCGCCGCTGGCCAGACTGGCGGCACCATCCTCGCGCAGCGGACTGGCGCTGAACAAACGATCCATCTCGCGCTGCAACTCGCTCAGCAATCCGTAAGGCTGTTGTCTGACAATACTCATGGCAAACCTCCTGCCAGTTGCCGCGGGCCACGGTGGCCCGCCATGACGCAAAAGGTGAGGGCTGCGCGGCGCTTTTCAAGCCTCCGTCAGATGCCGAACAGCAGGCCAAAGCCGAGGTAGGAGATGCGGTCCGAATAGAACTGGCCGTGCGGCGAATAGCCGCGATAACCCTCCACCATCAGGCGCAGGTAGTGGTCCGTGTGCGGTGCGTCGAACTGCATGCCAAGCTTCAGACTGCCGTCGACCGACCAGTCGTGTTCGGCGAAGGACTTCAGGTCGAGTCCAACAAACGGCCGTCCACGCAGGCCGGGCAGCAGCCTGGCCGGCGAGTCCCCAAAATATTCGGCCCCGGCATGCGCCATCAGCCGGTCCAGATCCGCCGGCTCGCGGTGCAGCAGCACCTCGCCGCCGCCGTAGACGCGAAACGGCGTCAGGTCGTAGGCCACCAGAGCCTCCAGCGACTCGAAGCTGAGGTTGATGCGTTCGGGCGCGGCCGTGAGCAGGAACTCGTCGCCCAGGTGGGAACTCTGGTGATACAGGCGCAGCCGGCCGCTTGTTTTGCCCTGGCGCCAGGCCAGCGGCATACCCACCGTGTAATCGGCGTTGATCAGGTCGAAGGAATCGCCCTCCAGATTGAACAGGCCAAACAAGCCGCCGGAGATCCCGATATTCCACCCGTTGCCGGCCTCGTCGATGCGGCCGTAAACCGGAAAATCCGCGCCATAACCGACTTCCACCAGCCACAATTTGTCGGTATCGGTGTCGTAATGACGTGGCGAAACAAAGAAACGCGGCTCCTTGGGGTCGGCCAGGGCCGGGCGAAACAGCTCGGGGGTGGGAAACCAGCGTCCGGTCACCGCGCCGCCCGCGGCGGTGCCACGGGCATCGGCCAGGCGCACCTTGCGCACGCCATCGATGGCGGCCAGTGCCTCGCTTGCGGCGGTCGCATCCGCGTGATCCTGGGGGTCCAGCCGCAGGCGGCCATCGCTCACTTCAAGCGTGTAGCTGTCCGCCGGCCAGCCCAGGCGCTGCTCCAGCACCGCGGCGGCGTAGCCGGCGAGGTACGCGTCGTCGGGAAGCCTGGTGCCTGCCAGGGCCGGACTACCGGCAAGCCAGAACAGGCCGACCGCAAAACACATTGCAACACGCATATCTGCTCCAGTGCGGCGTACATCCGCCCGGCGCAAGGGGCGCCTGGACTCACCCCCGCGGTTAAAAGCGCTCCCGGGGTCGCCTGTTGGTTTCAGGTCGGGCGATAACCGACGATGAGGTCTTCCGGTCCCTTGACGTGGTAGCGCTCGGCGGCGAATACGCCTGATTCGTCGGGCTCGTGGAAGCGTTCCACGGAGTTGGAGACCTCCATCCAGGCCAGGGCCATGTAGTAGAGGTTCAGGGTTTCGACGGCAAGTGCGTCGCGCGAGTCGAATTGCCCGAGATAATCCATAACCGCGCTCATGCGCGGCGCCAGCAGGTCGTAATAGGCCTGTAGCGCTTCCTGGGTGTTGCCCAGCCGCTTGTTAAAACGCTGTCGCTCGGTCGGTAGCGCCCACTCGATTCCAGCACTCAAATCCCGAAACGGTTCCGGTAGACCGTCCATGTGTCACTCCTCCACCATGACTCTATAGGACAGTGGCGCCGCGCCCGGTGGCCGGCACCGCTGCCGATTTACTCGGCCAGCAGGCGCTCGACCACCTTGTATCCGTGCCGCACGGCGATTTCCTGATCCGACAGCGTCATGTACTTGATGCGGCCGGTTTCCATCATGGCCTGTCCGTTCTCGAGCGTGGACAGATCCTCGCGCAGCGTGTCACGGGTCAGCGTCTTGGTGAATTCCTGACTCACCCTGGCGGCAAGATTGGTGGCCCGATTCATGTAGAACCTCATCTCCCAGCGGGTGCGGTTGTGAGTCACCGGCCACCAGTTGTAGGTGAAGTACCAGCCGTTCGAGGTGGCGATCTCGAAGCACGGGAAGATGATGTGTATGTCGAAGGCCCAGTTCTTCTCGCCGGCGAAGTTGGTCCCTTTCAGCGCGGTGGTGCTGGCCAGCGCGCCTTGCGCGAGCGTGGCGCCGACCTTGTAAGCCAGCGCCTCGGCGCCGTGCGGCGCATGCTGCGGGTTGGCGTAGCACGATACCGACCGATTGCGCTCGTGCAGGCGCACGTCCACCAGATGGCAGTAAGGATTGTCCTGGCTGTTGAAGGTTTCCTTCAGGGAGCGCCGATGCACGGACTCGACGTGATAAGCCTCGACAAAGGCGTCGATGAAGTACTTCCAGTTGCACTTCACGTCCGCCGAGTACTCGGCCACCAGGTCCATGTCGTCGTAGGCAAAGTCGCCGATCAGCGCGTTCAGCTCGCCGAAACTCTCGTGCAGACCGCGCTCGGGCACATCTTGCGGATGCACAAAAATGAAGCCGTTCCAGGTGTCCAGCGTGACGGCCGACAGTGCGTGGCAGGATTTGTCGAACTTGTGGAACTGGTCCTCGTCGGGCACGTGCGCCAGCTGGCCCTGCAGATCGTAGGTCCAGGAGTGAAAGCCGCACACCATGCCGCGACAGCGCCCGCGCTCCTCGGTCAGCAGCTTGTTGCCGCGATGCTGACAGACGTTATGGAAAGCGCGCACCGCGCCGTCTTCGCCGCGTATCACAATCACCGAGGCGTTGATCGCCTCGATATCCCGTACCAGGTAATCGCCGGGGCGGGAGATTTCCTCGTCGCGACCCACGCACCACCAGGCATGCTGGAAAATCTTTCCCCGTTCACGCTCGAAGTATTCAGGCGAGGTGTTGACCTCGACCGGAATCGGGTCCGTCCCCAGCTCCGGGTAACGTTCGTGAAAGCGCAGAACGGGCGCAGGATTATTCATGTTCGGGACTCTCCTTCGCAGATGACTGGCGGGCGGGTTCCTTCGGCTTGCTGGTGGATCAGCGCTCGGCTTGGTCATGCGCGCCATACTCGGGTCGGCGCGGCGTGGTAATGCTCAGCACCAGGTTCTCGGGCGCCGTGAAAATACCGGTGTGCGGCAGGCCTGGCGGCATGATTATGGCCTCCCCGGTCTTGAACGGGAACTCCTTGCCACCGCGGATGACCACCTTGCCCTCTCCCTTGAGCAGGATGGCCACTTCCTGGCCGTGGACGTGCAAGGGCGGCATCGCGCCGCTGCTGATGGTCGCCGCGCGCGTGGCTTCCTCGCCCTGGTAATGCTGCTGGCCGCCGGGATTCAGCGGCGTCGGTTCGCCGGGCTTGATGTTGAGCAACACCACGCTCATGTCCGGACCGACCATGTGCTTCATGTACAGCCGACCAGGTACCACCTCGCGCATGTTCTGCTCGCTCAGGCTCATCACGCGCGGCTCGGTGCCGGCCGGCACGTACAGCTCGACTTGCGCCGGTTCCGCGGCTGCCACCACGCTGTCGCCAAGGGCCACGCCCAGGCAAAGAACTAAAAAGATTTTTCGCATCGGTTTTGCTCGTTTGCGTGCTGGGTGGCCGCCAGACCGGATCACGCCAGTTTTGTCCCCCGGATGCTCGTGTGCGCGGCGTAACCGCCGATCGCCCACTGCCGCATTGTGCCCGCCCCTTCACCGGCCCGTCTCACCGAGTCTGAACCGCTTGATCTGCCGGTCCGTATCATCCGGCTTTGCGCGTCGCTGGCCCTGCCATGAGTGCAATCAGGGCCGCCAAGAGGCAATCGCTGGTTTCATACTCGCCGCCGCCGTGTCGAGGAATCCGAATCATGCACCCTGATTTGCCGTTTGCCGACGACCTTGGTCCCGCGCGTGTCATCCACGTACATCAGCCGGCGCTGGGCCTGGCCGCCACGGTGGTGCTGGACAACCTCGCCTGCGGACCGGCCATCGGTGGCCTGCGCGTGGCAAGCGACGTCACCACCGCCGAGTGTGCCCGCCTGGCGCGCGCCATGACCTTAAAAAACGCCGCCGCCGGCCTGCCACACGGCGGTGGCAAGTCGGTATTGCGTGCCGACCCGCGCATGCCGGTGGCGGACAAGGAACGCCTGATCCGCGCCTTCGCGGCCGCGCTGCGCCACGAACACGGCTACATCGTCGGCCCGGACATGGGCACCGACGAGACCTGTATGGCCTGGATACACGACGAAATTGGCCGTGCCGCCGGCCTGCCGCGTGCCCTTGGCGGCATTCCGCTGGATCAGATCGGCGCCACCGGCTGGGGCGTGTGTCATGCCACCGAGGTCGCGCTCGCCAGGCTGGGCCGGCCGCTCGAAGGCGCCCGGCTGGTGGTGCAGGGCTTCGGCTCCGTGGGTCAGCACGCGGCCCGCTTTCTGACCGCCCGCGGCGCGCGACTGGTGGCAGTGGCCGACTCGGCCGGCGCCATCCACAACCCGGACGGCATCGACCCGGACCGACTGCTCGCCATCAAGACCCATGGCGGCAGCGTGGTCACCTATCCGGGCGCGCAGATCATCGATGCCGAGGCACTGATCGGCGTCGAGTGCGAGGTCTGGATACCGGCTGCCCGACCGGACGTGATCCACGCCGGTAATGTGGATCGCCTGCGTGCGGCGCTGCTGGTGCAGGGCGCCAACATTCCCGCGACCGCCGATGCAGAACGCAGCCTGCACGCGCGCGGCGTGTGGGTGGTGCCGGACTTCATCGCCAACGCCGG